>DATHVY010000404.1:0-2201 GCA_035461045.1 Planococcus sp. (in: firmicutes) | reverse complement strand
TGATGTCACGCGCTTCGATGTCTTCCGCCTGTTCCGCTCTCTGCTGTTCCAGGCGCTGTCCGGCTTGTTTGAACGACTCTTTCAGCTTTTCAAGTTCGCTCGCTTCATCTTTCTTTTCTTGAATGGCACCATCGATATCCAATGGAATCTCGATGGAAACAGCCAGTTGGCCCGACTGCTGTTGAAGTGCCTCCAGCTCGCGTTGATTATGTTCCAGTTCCCCCTGGGATTTCTCGTCCATTGTGAGAACTTGCTGTTGCTGCTTGAGCAGCTCACCTGTGATGGCGCGTTTCAGTTCCAGGAACGTCCTTTTGGAACTTGCGATGTACACTTCGGCCGTTTTCAACGACGCACCTCTGCGCCAGATGTCGTTTTGACGTTTGTATAAACCGGTGAGCGCTTTGCCGAGAACCTTCGGGTCCACGCTTTGCGAGCCCTTCAGTAAAGACCGCAGCTTCTCCAAAAACTGATCGATATCCGACGAAGTGAACGCTTCGCTTTTCGCTAATGCACGCTCTTTCACTTCTTTCAGTGCAATTCCAGCAGGTGCCAGCAGTCCTTCCACATAGCCAATCGCAGAAGTGACGCTTTGGTTATATTCCTCCAGCTTTTTCCGTTCCGCCATCTCGTCGCGGATCATGTCCAGTTTGCTCATGGAATAGGAAATGGACGTGCTTTCCTCAATGCCTTGTTCCTTCATCAGCTCGATCAGCTCATCGACTTTCCTCATGTTTTCGATGACTTCGAGCACCGCTTTCGAGTCTTCAATTAACGCTTCCAACCCTCTGCGTTTTTCGGTGATCGCGGTAATTTCCCGCTTCTTTTCGGCAAGCTCTTGTTCCATCCCTTTCAACTTGCTTGCGCGCTCCAGCTGTTGGATGGTTTCTATCATCTGTTTCTCTTCGTTTTGGAACCAATCGATCCCTTTGTCGTTATCGACAATTCCCTGATCTTTGAGTATCGATGCCTCGAGCGTCTCAAGCTTTTGCAGGATTGTCTGATGAGCTTGTGTTGCTTGTTCTTTTTGAATCTTGAGTTTGCGGATTTTCGTTTGTTTCTCTTCTATTAAAGCTTGCAGTTCCTTGTGCTTCACACGAGCCAGTTTCTTCTCTTCCACAGCTTCCGCCAATTGTTCAAAAACCGGCTGCAAGTTCGCATATACTCGTTCCGTCGACTCGAGTTCTTTTCCGAGCTCTGCTTCACGCTTTTCACGCGCTTCAAACTGCGCTGTGATTTCGTCCAGCGTATTTGTTTTCCAATACTGACCGACATTTTCTTCGATGAACTTTTTGCCTTCTTCTTCGATGCTTTCGGTGCGCCCCACGCGGAGGATACGGATGTCTTTATGCGCGAGCAAGCGTCCGAGTGCATTATCAACCGCAAGATTTGATTGCGACGCAACGAGCGTCCGCAAGCCTTTTTTGGCGTTTTGCAGACAAATCTCGGAAATGACCGTTGTCTTCCCCGTTCCCGGAGGACCCTGAATCACGTAGAGATCTTCCGCTGCCATCGCGCCCCTCACAGCTTGTTGCTGAAAATGATTCAACCGGTTGTGATAACTCAACTTCTCTAACGCTCTGAGCGGTGCCACACTCGGTTTCTCTTCAAACAGCAGCCGGTCTAGCTGAGGGTTCACTGCCAGACCCTTTTCCAAATTCGTAAAGCCTTGGCGCAGCCGGCGTATTTGACTCAAAGACGCGAAATTGCTGAAGACGACTTCTTTCCGGTCGAGTGCGTGCCCCTTTTCGCGAAGCTGTTTGATGATGTATTGATTTAATTCGACCTCAACGGTCCGGTTCTTCGCCTTCATGACGGTTCCGACATCGCCATCGATGCCAGTCAGGCGCACGCTCAAGTTCCGCAGCGACTTCCATTCGGTGTCTTTCATCCCGCAGCCGCTCAACGTGATGCGGCTGAAGTCGTGGCTGAACGCCAAACTGGAGTACGCCGTTTTGATATCTGGAATGTCCATGCCCTGTTCCTGGATCTTCAAATAACCTTCCCAGCTCGAGATCCGCTTTTTCACATAATCGGAACGTTCTTTTGCCGACGTCATCCGATTGATCAGATTGAGCAGTGCGACGGGAGCCGGATCACGGGAGTTGTCAAAAACGATTCTCTCTTCGCGTTGCCAATTGGTCCCTTGCGCCTGATACGCTTTTCGCAGCGTCACATTCGTCACGAGCATCTGATGATTGCGG
>DATHVY010000403.1:0-4951 GCA_035461045.1 Planococcus sp. (in: firmicutes) | reverse complement strand
GACAATGATGGGTGCTCAGGCATCGCAGGAACAGATGGAGAAAATCATATCCTACTTGGATATCGGGAAACAGGAAGGTGCAGAAGTATTGGCTGGTGGAGATCGCAACCATCTGGAAGGCGATTTGGCGGAAGGCTATTACATCAAACCGACTGTTTTCAAAGGGCACAACAAAATGCGCGTATTCCAGGAAGAAATTTTTGGGCCGGTTGTTGCCGTGACAACATTCAAAACGAAAGAAGAAGCGCTTGAAATCGCAAACGATACATTGTATGGTCTTGGCGCTGGCATCTGGACTCGTGATACGCATACGGCCTATCGTTTTGGCCGCGGCATCCAAGCGGGCCGTGTCTGGACAAACTGTTATCACCAATATCCAGCGCATGCAGCGTTTGGCGGATACAAAATGTCCGGATTCGGACGTGAGAACCATTTGATGATGCTCAACCATTATCAGCAAACGAAGAACATGCTGGTAAGTTACAGCCAGGACAAACAAGGATTCTTTTGATCGGTATTGCCCATACTTAAGAGCTAGATGGGCACTGTCGCTTTTCTCGCTGTCTAGCTTCAACGGCCAACTCCTCGGACTTAAGCTGCCCTTCCTGTGCGGCAAAGAACGCCGCTTCGGAAGTTCATCTTAAGCCTGTCGGAGCTGAACGGCCGTTTCCGCTTTTCTTTATAGAAAGAAGGGAATGCAATATGGTCGAACGAGTAAATGCAACCCCAGAAGCGCTTGAATTGATTGAACTTCTCAAGATCAAGCACGGCCCGCTCATGTTCCATCAATCCGGCGGCTGCTGCGATGGAAGTTCTCCAATGTGCTACCCGGAAGGAGATCTTTTTCTAGGGGATCAAGATATACTCTTAGGAAAAATCGGAGATGCCGGATTTTATATGCACAAAAATCAATTTGACTACTGGAGACACACCCAATTGATCATCGATGTGGTGCCAGGCCGTGGCGGCATGTTTTCATTGGAAGGAGTCGAGGGTAAAAGATTCCTCACCCGGTCCCGGGCCTTCACGGCGGAGGAAACGAAGGAACTGCAGGAACAGAGTTAAAAGAGCAAAATCAATAGTAAGTTGCCATGAGTGGATGCTCATGGCTTTTTTTAACGCCAAATACTCTTTGGGAATAAAGATTCCATTGCCCTGGCAAGATACATTAAATGACCTGAAAAAGGCTGGCGGAGAAGTTTTTAACGGGTAGAAAACAGCTGAAGGAATGGAATTTTTGGTGCAAAAATGCTATAATTGAAGAATGAAAGGTGGTCATGAACTTGACGAAATTAGTGAATCGAATTTCCCTTGAACAAGCCAATCAAGCCATTTCCTATGCGTCACACTCTCTTGTTACGGAAGGGTTTAATGTGACCGCCGAAGACCGAAGTTTTGTCCAAGCTGTTTTGACTGGCGAACAGACAGAAGATCAATTTCACCAGACCATCAAATCGAAGTTCGATGTCTAAGTACCAACACAGTTCGAAGTATTGTTACCCGGATTCGGAAGTTCTGGTCAATTTGTTGGATGTGAAGGAAGAAGAAAAGCTGAAGGAACTGGAAACGGTTTACACTCTTTATCGGCTTTCAGAGTTATCCATCAGAAAACCTGCAGACCCGGTGGATGTGAAAGCATTTTTGGAAATTCACCGTTACATTCTCCAGGACATTTATCCATTTGCCGGAGAACTGAGAAGAGAAATGATATCCAAAGGCACTTCTTCATTTGCGCATCCTGATTTTATCGAAACGCACCTTACTCATATATTTGCGGAACTGGCCAAAGAAAATTATTTAAAAGGAATGCAGCGGGAAGAGTTGATTCCGCGTCTTGCCTATTTTTTAGCGGAATTGAATGCCCTCCATCCTTTTCGCGAAGGCAATGGGCGCACAATCCGTGAATTTGCCCGCCAGCTCACGCAAAATGCTGGATATCGACTGGACTGGGAAAAAGTATTGCAGCCGGCAGAAATTATTAATGCCTTTGTGGATTCCTTTCATTCCGACAATCGCCGTCTGGAAAAAATATTGGACGAAATCTTATCAAAATAAACCCGACGCATTGGGATGCGCCGGGTTTTTCAATGGAAAGATCAGGTTTTAGTTGCCGGGTTTTCTCGAAGCCATTGGATGGCAAATTCTATCAGCGGCCGCATGGCAGTGATTTTCACTTCAGCCTGGCCCAGCTTGCCGGTATGAATTTCACCCGTATATGCTTTGCAGAGCTCCGGAAAACGGCCGGAATCCATATCCACACAATCATAGGTCACCCACGTACGCTTTCCATCTTTGAGAACGGCAGCGCCCTGAAGAGAAGTGGTCCGGTTCTCTTGCATGAATTCTGCATAATGCAGAGCGGTGCAGGAGTCGAAATGGGTGCCGATCAAAACAATCTTGACGTCTGAAGTCAACATTTTGTGCAGTGGAGACCCTTTGCCGAAAGAATCATCAATGGGATGTTCGCTCATCCATTCTTCTGCATGCTTGCCCCAGGCCATAAGCGAATGGGCTGGGTGTGCGCTGCGCTTTGTTGATGGATGACGATGAAAACATTCCGCGATTTTCCCCATTCCCCGCAGTGCCGTTAGGTGAGGGTCGTACGCCGGAAGCGTCTCCCGCAGTGGCTGATGCCAGTTTTCGGGAATGGGAGGTTCCATCCAGTATCTCGGATCGGAGTTATCCGCAGACTGGGAGGGCATTACAATAGTGCCCTGAGCAGTAACAGTTTCGATCAATGCCTCTGTCACGGCTTGTGCCCCCCCTGCAATCCAGCCCATGGATTTTAATGAGGAGTGAACCATAATGGAGTCTCCTGCCGTTATATCCAGTGCTCGAAGCTGTTTTTTCAGTGTTTCTTTTGATTGGAATTCCGGTGTGTTTAATATATTCAGCAGTTCTGTCATAATCATTTCCCCCCTGACTACAATATAGCACAGGAAAAACAGCAGAAAAAAGTGCTCCAGCCCGGCTGGAGCACTGCCTAGTCGACATTTTTCACATTTTCCAATGAATCTTTCGGTTCGCTGCTGATTACTGACATGCTGCCGTCTGTTTCCAGGACCACAGCTTTTGCGTTTTCGATGGAACCAAGTCCGCTTGAACGGATTACTTGAAGGATTTCAATTTTTTTAATCCGTTCTTCTTTCATCGCTTTTTCCAGAAATTTTCCTTCCAGAAAAAGAAGTTTGGGTTCGGACTTGATCAGTTTATTGAACGAACTCGATTTCATGGCTGTAATAGATATGATATATTGCAATCCAATCAGAATCGCAAAAGCCAATAAGCCCTCTGGCAAAGAAATATTGGCATCCAGCAGGATGGTAGCCAGTGTAGAGCCGAGAGCGACGGACACCACGAGGTCAAAAGCATTCAATTTGGTCAGCACACGCTTTCCGGCAATCCGAAGAAAAGCGACAAGGCCGACATATGCTAAAACACCGACAGTAATGGTTCGGATAAAAGAATCAAGTGTGATTTCAAACATATAAATCCCCTTTCTGTGGAAAAACTCTTCATTCGAAAGTTATCCACTTGTTGATAACCTGGAAATTTATCAATTATTCTTCATATTCCCAACAGTTACCCACATATTTATGCAAGTTACTACCAATTGTTGATAAAAACCTGAGAACTCCACATTTTTGCTGTACTTCTGGCTTTCCCTTTTGCTTCAATATCAAACGCTCCAAATGCATGTTTTTCTCCAGATCGGGAATGAATAAGCAATCCGTCATCCCCCGCAATATGGCAGATCAAGAGGAGAGTGTCTGATGAAAACTGTAGTGAATGCCATCCGGGTCATTGGAATTCTGGTTTTTAGCATTGCCATCTCTTTATTTTTGCTCACTTTGCTGAACTATCCACTGGACTTCAGCGACGCCGCGTGGCTGCAGATCTATTTCGCCCGCCTGTACATCTTTTTTGCGGTTGTGGGAATCCTTGCTTATATTTTAATCACATTCCGGAGAAGGGAAGAGTGATGATCCTAAGGCTCTGTTATTTGATAAACTCCTGGACTATCTGCATCGCATCTTTTTGTAATGAAAAGCTGCGTTCTTCACGCTGCAACCAAGCCGTCAAGAATGGCTTCTCGTTCATAGATGTCCATTTTTCTCGTGGCTTCCAATGGCTGAATTTCTATAGTTCACTTCAAAACCCGATTCTTTTATCTAGTAATATCTGAAAACCGTTCGTAAACGTGTATGCAAATTCGCGAACGTCCGTAAAGTGTTTTAAGACCTTTACGGACGTTCTTTTTGCCGTTTTTCAGCTGTTTTTAAAGCGTTCGTAAAAGTGTACTTTTACGAACGCTTCAATTTTCGTAGTATCGCGATAAACAACATATAATGTCTGAAAGTTTTGAACTTAACATAGAATTGTATGGGTAAAATTGGTATAGTTATACTAACATATAAAATTAGAAAATAAATTATTTATAATAGATGTAAGAAGTAGAATTTCTTTGTCTAGAGAATACAGAAATTTTATCTTTAGGAAAGATGCTCCAGCATCAATAGATATTTTGCTGAGAAAAAGGAAAATTGGAGTGGATAGAATGAAACGAAAGTTTTGGACATTTATTATGGCGCTGAGTGGCTTCTTAGTAGGGACTTCGTTATTTCAGATTTTTATTCGACCAACAAACGCGTCCCTGATAGTTTTGGTTATAGGTATCCTTTTAAGTATTTTAAGTTTCTGGGGATATAAAAATTTTGTCCCGAAAAACATTGCTTCTTAAAATTTATAAGTTAGCGGTAGCAGTACAAAACGTGAAAACAAAAAAGCACTCAGTTCGTTTGGGTTATGTTTTAAAAACATAACGAATTAGGTGCTTTTTTAGGTTTAGTCAGGTTATTTGTTGAGAATAAAATTTAGACTAAATCTGCGGTTTTAGCTTGTTGAAGAAATAATCTCAATTACAGTCGTTAAGTTTACTTCTCGTCGAAGT
>DATHVY010000402.1:0-5203 GCA_035461045.1 Planococcus sp. (in: firmicutes) | reverse complement strand
GGAATCCCCGCTGCCTACATAGTCATTCAATTGGTCATGATATAAAATCCCTTTTTCATGCGCCTCTTTCATTAGATGGGTCAATAAATAGGCCGTCGCCTCAGTATCGTAAATCGCACGGTGATGCTGGGTCAATTCGATTCCGAATTTTTTGGCAAGTGTATTCAGGCGATGATTCTTCAATTCCGGATGCAACATCCGGGCCAGTTCCAATGTATCAATCGTGGCATGTTTCTTGTCGATTCCGAACTTCTTGTAAGCTACATATAAGAAGCCCATATCAAAAGAAGCATTATGAGCAACCATAATATGATCGCCTGCCCACTCATGATAATCGCGTATGACTTCTTCCACTTCCGGAGCATCCTTTACCATGTCATCGGTGATGCCGGTCAAATCAATCGTCGTAGCTGATAAAGGATGATGCGGATTCGTAAAGCTTTCGAATTTATCGATGATCTGGCCACCCTTGATCTTCACTGCGGCCAGTTCAATGATGGTATCGTAGACAGCTGATAAACCTGTTGTCTCTAAGTCAAAAACAACAATGGTCTCTTCTTCCAAAAGAACGTGCCGCTCTTCAAAGGCGATTGGTACTCCATCGTCCACCAGGTTGGCTTCCAATCCAAAAATCGCTTTTATGCCATGCTTTTTGCTTGCGGCATATGCATCAGGAAACGACTGGACCCCTGCATGATCAGTAACAGCAATCGCAGAATGCCCCCATTTGGCGGCTTGTCCGACCAGTGAATCCACCGAAGAAACTGCGTCCATTTGGCTCATTTTTGTGTGCAGGTGCAATTCCACACGCTTCTTTTCAGCGGTGTCCTTCCGTAGCACCGGATTGATTTCAACCATGTCTTGAGCCATCATGACTAGATCCCGGACAAACGTATCCATTTGAATGGAGCCTCTCGCTTTCAGCCACATCCCTTTTTTCACATTCGCCATCAATTCTGCGTCTTCTTTATCCCGCGAAAACATTTTCACGAGAATGGAATCGGTATAATCCGTCATTTTCACAGTCAACAACGAACGCCCGCTTCGAAGTTCCCGCACTTCAACATCAAAAACAAATCCTTCGATGGTGACTCTTCGTTCTTCATCCACAATCGACTGGATTTCGAATATTTTTTCATCCGGCTTGATGGCGGTTCCCATTTGGAAAGGACCTGAAGACGTTCCGTTTTCCTTGCGGTGGGTTTCTCTCTTTTTCATATCAGACAGTGCTTTGTTCGCCATTTCTTCTTCTTCCAGCTTCCGCTCTTCCATGAAGGCAAGATGGGCTTCTTCCTGGTTTTCTTCGGACAGTTGAAAATCCACTGCGATGCGCGGAAAACCAAATTGCTGGTAAACTGCCGCCAGCTTGTCGCTGTACTTGGATTTCAAAGCCATCATTTCGTGTTCGTGACAGCAGTTCAGCAGGATTTTGTTGCCCTGCCAATCTGGACTTTGTGACAGAAGCCTATCTTTTAATGGAGGAGCCATGTCCGCCAATTCTTCCACGGCATATCTCCAATAAGCGACCACTAACTCTTCTTCTGTCCGCTCAACTCCGGTTTCGATTGTCAACTGAATTCCCGCTATTGATGCAAAAGTAGTGTGGAGGCGCTCTTTTAATAACAAAAATAAATCCAGTGGCAAAATCTCTTTTGTTTTTATAATAAAACGCCATGTGCGTTCTTTCTTGTGGACTGTCATTCTGGTCAGTTCAGCCTCTTCAAAAAAGGACATATGGACGTCTTCAGTCAGTTCGAGATGCTGAAGCAGCAATTGAAAGCGCATCTTAGAGTCTTGCTGATTTGTCATAACTATCCCCTTCGTTGCATATTTTAAGAAAAAGAAAGGAAAGTACGGAGTGTACTTTCCTTTTATCATATCAGGTTTCAAGGTTAATTTTTAAAGAATTGTTTCAGGTTTTCCAGCAGTTCGTCCCTCTTCCATTCGAAAGTTTCGCCTGTGCTGCGAACTTTCACTTCCAGGATCCCTTCGGAAGCGCCTTTGCCGACAGTGATACGGACTGGCAATCCGATTAGGTCAGCATCTGCAAATTTCACTCCTGCGCGCTCTTTCCGGTCATCAAGTAATACTTCGAACCTTTCAGCTTTCAATAATCGATAAATCTCTTCGCCGACTTCGCGCTGAATATCGTCTTTCATATTAACCGGTACAACATGAACTTCATAAGGAGCAATGGCATTCGGCCAGATAAAGCCTTTGTCATCCTGATACTGTTCTGCGACAGCCGCCATGACACGGGACACACCGATTCCGTAACATCCCATAATGTAAGGCATCGCTCTGCCCTGGTCGTTGAGGAACGTCGCTTTCATCGGTTCGCTGTATGTCGTTCCAAGTTTGAAAATATGGCCGACTTCAATGCCTTCTGCGAATTTAATCGTTCCTTGGCCGTCCGGGGATGGATCGCCTTCTTGAACAAAACGCAGATCTTCGTATGCTCCGACTTGGAAGTCCTCATCAGGAGTTGCGTTCTGATAATGGAAGCCATCTTCATTGGCACCAACGACACCGTTGATGACTGTTTTGACTGCATGGTCGGCAATTACACGTACGGACTCCGGAAGATTTACCGGACCGATCGAACCGATCTCACATGACAGCAGTTCTTTCACTTTCGCAGCAGAAGCCATTTCGATGAGCTTTGCGCCGGTAGCGTGCTTGACTTTCACTTCGTTTATATCGTGGTCTCCTCTAGCCAGCACAACAACCAGTTCGTCGTCCGCTTGGAAAACCAGTGTTTTGATGCATTGATCCGCAGTGGTATTCAAGAAATCTGCGACTTGCTCGATTGTTCTTTGGTCAGGAGTTGCTGTTTTTTTAATTTCTTTCGGTGCTTCATCCGACTTTGGATAGTCCACATTTACAGCGGCCATTTCGATATTCGCTGCATATGAAGATGAGTCCGAATACGCAATCGTATCTTCTCCTACTTCGGAAAGAACCATGAACTCATGGTTGTCTTTGCCGCCGATTGCTCCTGAGTCTGCGATAACCGCGCGGAAATTCAAGCCAAGACGGGTGAAGATGTTGGTGTAAGCCCGCATCATGTCCTCATAAGTTTCATCGAGGCTCTCCGCAGTTGCATGGAATGAGTAGGCATCTTTCATGAGGAATTCACGTCCGCGCATCAAGCCAAAACGCGGGCGTTTTTCATCACGGAATTTCGATTGAATCTGGAAAAGATTCAACGGCAATTTTTTATAGGACTTAATTTCATCTCTTAAGAGGCTCGTAATGACTTCTTCATGGGTCGCGCCCAAAGCGAAGTCACGTCCATGACGGTCCTTGAAACGCATGAGTTCCTCACCCATCGTGTTCCAACGGTCCGTTTCCTGCCAAAGTTCAGCTTGTTGCATTGCCGGAAGGAAGACTTCCACACTGTTGACTGCTTCCATCTCTTCCCGGACAACACTCTCCACTTTCTGGAGAACACGTTTGCCCAGCGGCAGGAATGAATAAATTCCGCTTGTGTTTTGGCGGATAAAACCCGCGCGCAGCAGAAGTTGGTGCGACTTAACTTCCGCATCCGCCGGAGTTTCTCTTAAAGTAGGGATAAACGTTGCTGTTTGTTTCATTCCAAAATACACCTCAACTGACAGATTTTTTTATAAGTTTAGTTACACACATCGAATTTCTTTGTTAAAAAAAGAATCGCTGGATATCATTCCAGGTCACGACAATCATCAAGAGCATCAATAGCATGATCCCGACAAAATGGACCATTCCTTCTTTCTGCCGGTCGACGGGTTTGCCTCTGATTGCTTCAAATACGAAGAACATGAGTCTGCCTCCGTCAAGGGCCGGCAAAGGCAATAAATTCATGATGCCCAGGTTGATGCTGAGCATCGCACCCCAGCTCATCAATGTAAAAATGCCATATTGCGCCACTTCTTCTGTGGTCTTATAAATGCCTACAGGACCTGACAGGGCATCAATTGTAAATTGGCCGGTCACGAGCATTCCTAGCAAACGGAAAATTTCCTTGAACCAGAACACGGTCTGTTCAGCGCCGTAGACAAACGACCCCAACACATCCCGCTCCATTGGACTTTGATAAAGAACACCGATAACTCCCACATTTCCTGGTGCATCTTCAGAAACCTCAGGGGTGATGGTAAAGTTCAATTGTTCTTCGCCCCGCTCCACTTCAAATGCCAACGGTATGCCTGCATTATCCTGGACGGCGCTCACCAGTTCATTCCATGAACCGATCGATTCCCCATCAATTTCCGTCACCAAGTCGCCAGCCTGCATACCTGACTCCTGTGCCGGGCTATCTTCTGTCACTTCAGTAATATAAGGTTCATACGTTGGCACACCCTGCATCAAGCCTAGAGCGGTAAATATGAGAAACGCCAAAACAAAGTTGAACATCGGACCCGCAAGAATTGTCATGAAGCGGTGTCCGAGGCTTTTGGAATCGAACTGACGGTCATAAGGAGCCAGAACCGTTTCTCTTCCATTTTCTTCGATAATTGCGTCTCTTGCCACTTGGATATGGACAAACTGCTCATCTTCATCATAGCCTTTGATGAACAGTTCTTTTTCCAAATCTGCTTTTTCCACTTCCAACAATAATATATCCGGATACATCGTTTTCTGATTCAGAATAACTTTGGATGCATGACCTTCTTCGTTCAATAAAACACCGATTCTATGCCCGGCCTGGATTTGGATGGAATCCATTTCTTCGCCGGCCATCCTCACATAGCCGCCGATCGGCAGTAGTCGAACGGTATAAATCGTTTCTTTTTTCTTTATACCTAGAATTTTCGGTCCCATTCCGATGGCAAATTCACGGACCAGTATTCCTGCCCGTTTCGCAAAAATAAAATGCCCTAGTTCGTGAAAGAATACTAAAGCACCGAAAATGATAATAAACGCTAATACTGTCTCCATTTAAACCCATCCTTATATGCCGATTCCGGCCCTAATCTTAAGCTATTTTAGCATGTTTTTAACGGATTTTCTTGTTTCAGAATCTGTATGCAAAATAGTTTCCAGATCCGGCACCGAAATTGTGGAATGCGCATCCATTGCACGTTCGATCAGCTCTTCGATTTGCATGAATCCGATCTCTTCATTCAGGAACATTGCAACTGCCTGTTCGTTTGCTGCATTGAACACAGTTGTCATCGTCCCGGCTGTTTTGCCTGCGTCAAAAGCGAGTTTCAGCCCATGA
>DATHVY010000401.1:0-4763 GCA_035461045.1 Planococcus sp. (in: firmicutes) | reverse complement strand
GAATTATTGAACAGCGGACTTGGCAAGTGCTCGATCACCCGATTCAGTGACGGGGAAATTCAGATCTACATTGAAGAAAGCGTGCGGGGCGCAGAAGTTTTCTTGCTTCAGTCGACTTCCCAGCCGGGCAACGAAAATATCATGGAGCTGCTGATTATGTTAGATGCTTTGAAACGTGCGTCAACGGCATCCATCACCGTCGTTATTCCGTACTATGGATATGCACGACAAGACAGGAAAGCGAGTTCCCGGGATCCAATCACCGCGAAACTCGTAGCGAACTTACTGGAAAAAGCGGGAGCGACGCGGATCATCACAATGGATCTTCATGCACCGCAAATCCAGGGCTTCTTTGATATTCCTGTAGACCAGTTGTTTGGCATTCCAATCATTGCCGATTATATCAACGAAAAGGGACTCGAAGATGCAGTCGTCGTCGCTCCTGATAACGGAGGCTTGGTAAGAGCCCGTAAAATGGCCAACCGGCTCAATGTGCCAATCGCCTTTATCGACAAGCGCCGTCCGATGCCTGGTGAGCCTGATGTGATCAATTTAGTTGGTGATATCAAAGGCAAGAACGCCGTCATCATCGTCGACATCATCGACACTGCCGCGACAATCACTTTAGCGGCCAAAGAACTAAAAAAAGGTGGGGCGAAAGCAGTATATGCCTGTTGTACGCACGCAGTCTTGTCCGGCACCGCAGTTAAAAGAATCGAAGAGTCAGTGATCGACGAATTGATTATCACAAACACCATTCAATTGCCGGCAGAAAAACGCATTTCCAAAATCACGACCTTATCCGTCGCTCCGCTATTGGCTGAAGCGATCGAACACGTGCACAATGAAAAGCCGGTAACACCTTTATTTGAATAAATTCTACAAAAAATGCCTCGTCTGAAAGCATATGCTTCCAGGACGAGGCGTTTTTAATGCGTTTGGAAAGTAAATTGGCTTCACTAGAAAGTATTCAATCTGAAAAAGAAAGTATTCCGGAAAGTAAATCCATAATATGGAATAAAGTGATCGTCGTTTACACCCTCAACAAGCCGCGGAACCCTCTGGATGCGTAATAAGAGTCTGCCCCATTGTGATAAACGAACACTTGGCCGTAGCGGAAGTCGCAGAAAAGCGCGCCGCCGAGTTCTCTGATTTCAGCGGGTGTCTGCACCCAGCTGGATGTTTTCTTATCGAAAATTCCGCGCGTCTGCAACTGCCGATACTGTTCTTCCGACAGCATTTCAATGCCCATGGCAGCCGCCAGATCGAGCGCGCTGTTTTCCGGTTTGAACTTCTTCCTGGACTCCAGTGCTTCCCGGTCATAGCATAAGCTTCTGCGGCCTTTAGGGGTCTCAGCTGCACAATCATAGAAAACAAACTCATTCTTTTCCTTATCAAATTCCACGAGATCCGGCTCTCCGCCCGTTCTTTCCATTTCATGCAGTGACCAGAGTTTTGCAGGTTGAGCTTCCAGCTTTGCCTGGACGTCATTCCAATCGACGTTGCCGAAGCGTTCCATATTTTTCTCGAAGCGGGCCTGCAAAGTCCCAAGCAGCGCTTCGCGTTCTTCCTGTGACAATTTGTTTTCATGAGTAGCCATATTCGTTTCCTCCTTATAAAAGTCCTGTGAACTAAGTATAAACAAAAAACCAACCGTGTTGTTCATTTCTGAAGCATTTGAAAAGGCCATCCCTGAAACCGTGAAGTTTCGGAGAGGGCCTAATAACATTTATTTTGTATTCGTGAATCCGCCGTCAATGGCGATTGTCTCACCGTTGATGTACTGGGCTTTCGACGTCAGCAGGAACACGACAAGTTCTGCGACTTCCTCGGGTGTTCCGAGGCGTTTCTGCGGGATACCAGCTTCTGCGCTCGCTTTCATGTCTGGATTGTCTTCAAAGAATTTCTTGACCATTGGCGTTTCAGTTGGGCCAGGTGCAACGGCATTGACTCGCAGGCCGTCCTGGGCGTATTCTGCCACAAGGCTTTTGGTCATGCCGACGATGCCGTGCTTCGTGGCACCGTAAGTGACAACGGAGGACTGGCCGATAACGCCTGCGCTTGAAGCGGTATTGACGATGGACCCGCCGCCATTTTTCACCATGGCTTCTGCCACATAACGCAATCCGTACAATGCACCTAACAGGTTGATGCCGACAATCTGTTCGATTTCTTTAATATCTGTTTCAAGAAATTGCTTGCCGCTCCCGGAAATGCCGGCGTTATTGAAAAAATAATCGATGGAGCCGAAATGCTCGAGCGTTTTGTCGACATAGTTCCTTACTTCTTCGGACTTCGACACGTCTGCTTTGATGAAAATTGCATCGACCCCTTTTTCTTTCAATTGTTCGACGGTTTCATTGCCGCCTTGTTCGCTGACGTCGACTACCGAGATGTTGATGCCTTCTTCTGCAAGGCGAAGCGCGGTGGATTGGCCGAGCCCACTTCCACCGCCGGTGATGATTGCTGTTTTGCTCATGAATTTTGCCTCCTTAAATTTTATGTTTCTCCATGTATACACCTTCCCGAAAAGGGCGGAGGATAATCTTGGGCCTAAAAGAAGTTTTAATCTCTGGAATGAGGGAATTTCTACTATAGAAGAGTTTAGAAAATAGAGAGGAGCATTTAAATGTTTGATTACACGGTGGAAACATCAAAAAAGAGAGACGAAGCTGTTCGAGATCTGGAAGAGAATTTGAAAGAAGAAAAATTTGGGGTGTTATGGAATTTCGATTTGACTGCAAAACTCCAGGAGAAAGGCACGGACTTTGATACACCTTACACGATACTGGAAGTCTGCAACCCACAAGAAGCCAACCGGGTTCTGTCAGAAGATCTGATGGTCGGATATTTCCTTCCTTGTAAAATTGTTGTGTATGAAGAAAACGGTGCAACAAAAATCGGGATGCCAAAACCGAGTGCTTTGATTTCCATGGTAGAGAAAGATTCCATCAAAGAAATCGCGTTGGATATAGAAAAACGCTTGATTGGGTGCATTGATAAGACGGTATAGCGGCTGAGGATAAATTTTTTTGAAAAGGAAGATACCCCACACCGTAATATTTGAATTATTCAATAGGAGGAATTTAATATGTCAGTAAAATCAATATCCGCAAAAGAAGTAGCAGATCAAGTAATAAACCAAGATCCTGTATACGTTCTGGATGTCCGTGATGAAGAATCATCCGAGGATTGGCAGATCGAAGGGAAAGAGGTGCATTTGATCAACATTCCTTTTGAAAAGCTGAAGGAATCCGACCCTGCAAAACTGGAAGGACTTCAAAAGGACCAGCCCCTTTATACCGTATGCGCTAAAGGGAATACTTCGAAGGAAGCTGCAGAGTATCTGGCCGAAAACGGATTTGAAGATGTCCATTCGATTGATGGCGGAATGGCTGCTTGGAGTGAACAGCTGGAACCGGTCAAAGTCGGGGAACTTGAAGGCGGTGCCATCTATCAATTTGTCCGGCTAGGAAAAGGTTGCCTGTCTTATTTGATCGAATCGAACGGCGAGGCCGCAGTCATCGATGCAAGCCGGATGACCGACGTTTATACAAAATTTACTGGGAAACAAGGCATTTCCATCAAGCACGTGCTCGACACCCACCTGCACGCCGACCATATCTCAGGGGGCAAAAAACTGGCGGATCAGTCGGGGGCATCTTATTACTTGCCGCCGGAAGATGCCGATGAAGTGGTGTTTGACTTCGAACCCATAACTGATGGGATGAAGCTCCAAGTTGGTAAATCCTCCATCGAAGCTCTTTACTCCCCGGGGCATACAATCGGCAGTACAACGTTCATCGTCGATGACAAGTTCCTGCTGACAGGTGATATCCTCTTTGTCGAATCAATCGGTCGACCGGACCTTGCGGGAAAAGCGAAGGACTGGGCAAAAGATTTGCATGAGACCTTGTATGAGCGCTACAAAGAACTGACAGGCGAACTTGTGGTTCTTCCTGCGCATTATGCAACCATCAGTGAAATGAACGAAGATGGCAGTGTATCCGAAAAGCTGTCCGTTCTTTATTCAGAAAATGAAGGACTGCAAATAAAAGATGAAGCCAGCTTTATCGATCGGGTGACGGAAGGGCTGAAAGATCAGCCGAACGCTTACGAAGAAATACGTCAAACCAACATGGGCAAGTTGAAGCCGGAGCCGGATAAAGAGAAAGAAATGGAAACCGGACCGAACAACTGCGCTGTATAATAGAAGAAGGAGGGGGTTTCCTCCTTCTTTTTTTAATACAAGTTCAAATAGTTGAAATTATACCCACGAGGGTATATTATAAGGTTAATGAATCGATAGATAACAAGGAGGCAAGAAGATGATGGAATACGATAAACAAGTTCAGAATCGATTGAAACGGATTGAAGGCCAACTTAAAGGCGTGTTGCGGATGGTTGAACATAACGATGATTGCCGTGATGTAGTTACGCAATTGTCAGCTGTCCGAAGTGCAGTAGACCGTGCAATCGGTGTGATTGTCAGTGAAAACTTAGAGCAATGCGTCCGTGATAGCCTCGAAAAAGGCGAAAGCACAGACCAACTGGTAAAAGACGCGGTCAGCTTGCTGGTAAAAAGCAGATAAAAACTTCGTTAAACTTAAGGGTTGACGAAGTTTCTCCTTACATGTTAGGATACCCTGGTAGGTATATTTATTTCTCAAGTCGCTCAAGCCGGTGAATTTTTTATTTTGACTTTTATATACCCTACGGGGTATAGTGAATGGGGGAAACAAAGAAATGGAACAAACTAAAAC
>DATHVY010000400.1:0-4181 GCA_035461045.1 Planococcus sp. (in: firmicutes) | reverse complement strand
GAAAATTATTATGACGCAAAGCTACCATAGCGGTGAAATCAATCAAACTGAACTTTCGTATATGCGCAACATCTTTTCATTCGATGAACGCCAAGCTAAAGATATCATGCTTCCCCGCACTCAAATGGAGACTGTTTCATTGAAAATGACCCATGAGGAATTGTTGGAAATCGTGCGTGAGAACCAATTCACGAGGTACCCCATCACAGAGAGCGGCGACAAAGACGATATTCTTGGATTTGTCAATGTCAAAGAAATGCTGACAAATTATACTTTTAATCCCGATTTAAGTAATAACTTGATTGTCCATGACGTTCCTTTCGTGCATGAAACGGCACCCTTGCAAAATGTTTTGCTGAAAATGCAGAAAGAGCATGTTCATATGGCGGTTGTCGTCGATGAATATGGGGGAACAGCCGGTATGATTACCATGGAGGATATTCTGGAAGAAATCGTTGGGGAAATACGCGACGAGTTTGATGACGATGAGTTGGATGAAATCAAGGTTGTCGATGACAACAGCTACTTGTTGAACGGCAGGGTCCTGCTTTCTGATCTGGAAGAACGCTTTGCTTTGAGCTTTGATGACAGTGAAGACGTCGATACAATCGGCGGCTGGATTCAGTTGAAGAATACAGAAATCAACGAAGAGGAATCCATCGATCTTCCCAATCATACAGTCACTGTCACAGAAATGGAAAATCACCAAATCATCCAGGTGTTGTTAAAAAAAGTGACAGTATAAACCCATAAATCCCCCTTGATCATAGCGATCAAGGGGGATTTATTATTTTTTGTCCAGCAATGATTTTTCGTACTCGAACTTCTTCATCAGCATTTCGCCAGAATAACCATCTTCGATGAGTTTAGCCAAAATGATCCGCGTTTCATCATCCGCAGCTTCCGGATGCTCGCCGCGATCAATTTCAATTTCATTTCCTTCATCCCTGATCCAGTCGGAATAGCTGCCCATGTAAAGCCGCAAATGATCATGGCCTTCTGCATACAGCATGGCATATAATGCTGCGGCTGTAACGCCGCTGCCACAATAAACGATGGCGGGTTCAGCTTTTTGAATCACTCCGGAAAAATCTGTGGATTCTTTAAACTTTCCATTTGAAATCAATTGCGACCAATCGAAGTTTCGCGCACCAGGAATTCTTCCAGCCACAGGATCGATCGGTTCTTTGGTGCCTGCATAACGCTCTGGAGATCTGGCATCCAGCAATACGCCAAGTTCTTTGCCTTCAATGATAGCTTTAACATACTCTCTGTCGGCATAAATGCTTTCATTAAATGAAATCGATTCTTGCACAGGACTGAATTCGGGAATTTCATCCGAAATTCCGATGCCATCAGCCTTCAGTTCCTCAAATCCTTTTTTGCTGATGAACACATTGTCAAACCCCGCATATTTCAAGGTCCACCAGGCGCGTGCCGCAAAAGGGGCACCCCCTTGGTCGTATATGACGATTGAATCATCCTTCGAAAGACCACTGGCGTTGATCAACTTCACCAGTTGTTCCTTGGATGGCATCGGATGCCGGCCATTTTCGGAAGCCATGTCGGAAAGATCTCTTTCAAGATCCCAATGCACCGCTCCTTTTACATGCTCTTCTTCATATTGCTTTTGCCCTTTAGCCGGGAGGGCCAAATCAAACCTGGCATCAATCCATCTGTAATTTTCCAAATCAGTTGTTTCGATCAAAACTTTCATGTGCTACACCCTTTCTTCCGATAGTTTAGCCAACAATGCTTTCCATTCATTCAAACGTTCATGCTCCAGCAGCAGCGTCCGTTCCGAATCGATTTGTTCGGTGGTTTGCCGGATCAAATATAAACGCAACCCTTCCGCTTCCTGTTCGATCCAGAAATCAGCCCATTCTTTGAGCCTCTGCTTTTCATGATCCAAATATTGCTTTGCATCCGGATCCATCAGCGATTTTAACGCATCGCGCAGTTTCTCTTTTTCATTTTTCTCGAAAAAGCTTCGGTTGTTCTTGTAGTGGGACTTAACAGAAGAATAATCTGCCGAACCGAAAGGAGCATGCATCGTCAAAGGATCTGACTCTTCCAGTTCATACGGTGAAAACGAGAATTCCGGGTTCATCTCTTTCAGTTTAGCAGTGTCTTCTTTGAATCGGTTTTCCACTTTCTTTTCAATAAACCTGGCCAGTCGAAGATTTGTCACCCGCATTTCCTGCTCAAAGTCGAAACCGGTCATTTGCTTAATGTCTTCCAATGCATTCTCCAATGCTTTCTGTGCGGGTTTATTCGCAAAAACGGAAGGATTGAATGCCTCTTTGAAAAAATCATTGAATCTGTAAAAAACACGTTGACGAACGTAATAGAGCAATTCTTCCACTTCCTGCGAGGCTTCCTTGGAAAGAATTCTTGCGGCCGAATTCTCAAATAGGATCCGCACCTGCTGTTCAATGCGATTGAGTTCTTCAAGCCGCTCGTCTTTGCGCAGCAAGTTTAGTTCCGTCTGCTCAATCAAGCCCCGGAACCGATCCACCGCTTTTTGTTCTTCTTCAGCGAGCGATTGAACCGCCATCCCTTTCAGTTCATCCTTCAGGAAATGCTGGAAGTCTTCTTCAAATTTCGGCATTCCTGAATTTTCGGGATCTTGAAGCGCCAGCAAACTGGAAACCCCATACAACCTCGGGAAACGGATGCCAAAACGCTGCAATTCGTCCTGGACGTAATTTTCAACCGCTTGTTGTTCCTCTTGATCGTGGGCCAAATCGATGGCATTGACGACAAAGAACATTTTATCCATTTCAAACGCGTCTTTCACCCGGCCAAGCTGAATCAAAAATTCTCGGTCAGCACGTGCAAATGCATGGTTGTAATAAGTGATGAAAAGAACTGCATCCGCGTTGCGGATATACTCGAACGCTACATTGGTATGCCTCGCGTTGATCGAGTCTGCACCGGGAGTATCGACTAGTGTCACACCGCTGCGCGTCAGGCTGCAATCAAAGTAGAAGTCAATTTCATCAACAAAGCAGCTTCTTTCTTCTTTGGCGACGAACAAGCTGAATTCCTCACGGTTCGTTCGTATCACCTGTCCCAGGCTGTCTTTGAAACTGGGGTAGCCTTCTCGGAAAGCAGTAATAAATGATTTATGCACCTGTTGTTCAATTTCCACTTCTGCTGCAAGAGAAGCCGATTTCCTGTAAGCATCTTCGAGATCGGCTATCTCCGTTCCCATGATCCGGAATGAGCTTCGAAGGTCATCAGTCAGCTGTTCCACAGTCTTCATCCGAACGTCCGCTGTTTCGTGCGGTTTGTCTGCTGCCACCGGACGGATTCGGTTAATGGTGGCGGTAGTCGGGTTCGGAGAAACCGGCAAGACGGATTCTCCCATCAAGGCGTTGGAGAAAGAGGATTTCCCTGCGCTGAAGGCACCGAACAAGGCAATGGTAAATTCCTGGTTTTCCAAACGGGAAGCTTTTCGTTTAATGTATTGAGCCGTTTCAGTGAAGCCTCGAATCGATTTGATCGCATCAAATGTCCGGTTCACCCGTTCCAATACCACTTGTTCATCGAAAGAAGAGCTTTCGGCAGCTTCCATCGGTGACATCTCTGTTTCAGTATTTACGGTTTCTTGTTCCAGCATGTCCGGAGTGAAATCAATCATATTTTCCCTGGACTGTTGGAATTTCTCCTGCCACTTACTCAACTGCTCTTCCGCCAAGGATTTTTGTGTCGGCATCATTGCCAGAAAGGCTTGTTCCACCTTTTTGATGCGGACATCCATTTCTTCCAGCGTACGGATCGCAAGCATCTTTTGGTCGAGAAGCTGGGCTTTCATCCCCATCTCGTTGACCGTATCATCCGTCATCCCGGCAAACTTTTCTTCTTGCGCCAGTTTCCAGGATTCTGTTTTTGCAATAAACCATTTCTGTACAGCAATGCTGACGTTATTGGCAAAATTCAATACAGCATCCCTCGATAGGACCGCCCCTTTAGAAATTTGGCTCTCGACAACCGAAAAAGGAATTTCAAACTTCATCTCATCCACTTTTAACGATTCTTCATCGGTCAGTATTCTGGCGTCTTTCAAAGAGGATTTCATAAGCTTTTTCAAATGATTCTCTATCTGTGTAGAAGCCGTTTCGTTCAAACGCTTCACTACTTCTTCTTTTCTGGCATTACGTTCTTCCTGTGTTTTC
>DATHVY010000399.1:0-7886 GCA_035461045.1 Planococcus sp. (in: firmicutes) | reverse complement strand
TCGATTGAAAAGAGTGGATTGGTAAAAGAGTCGCGGCTTGGATATTCCGTCGGTTTGAGTTATCCGCCGGACTGGGGCGAGCATACAGCGAGCATCCGCAAAGGAGACCGAACGATACTTCAGCCAAACATGACATTTCATATGATTCCTGGAATGTGGTACGACAATCACGGATTTGAGGTAAGCGAGTCTTTCAGAATTACGGAAACGGGATGCGAAACGTTTGCTAACTTGCCAAGAGGGTTGTTCGTCAAAGATGGAACATTAATCGAACATTGATTTTATAAATGAGAAGGAGTGGTCTTATGACAAAACACGAAATTCACACAGGAACAAAAGCGGTATGGGCAGGGGAGAAGGACTATTTGGTGCACGGCGCAACCCAGGTGCCGGTCGTATTGAGTGTAGCCTACACATATGATGATATGGACGAATGGTACGACGTGGCCATCGGCAAGAAAAAAGGCCATATATATGGGCGCAATACCAATCCGACAGTCCAGGCGTTTGAGGATAAGGTGAAGGCTCTGGAAGGCGCAGAATCAGCCACCAGTTTTTCCACGGGCATGGCTGCCATCAGTAATACCTTGGCCACGTTCCTCGTGCCGGGCGACCGAATCGTTTCTGTAAAGGACACGTATGGCGGCACCAATAAAATCTTTACAGAATTTCTGCCCCGTCAGAATATCGATGTCTCATTGGCCGAAACCGGAAACCACGAAGCCATCGAGGCGGAAGTGGCAAAAGGGTGCAAAATCCTTTATTTGGAAACGCCGACCAATCCGACGGTGAAAATAACGGATATCGAACGGATGGCAATAGCGGGCCATAAAGCCGGGGCGTTGGTTATCATCGATAACACGTTCGGGACACCGATCAACCAAAATCCGCTGGCGCTTGGCGTTGACTTGGTGATTCACAGCGCCACCAAATTTCTGGGCGGACATGCGGATGCATTAGGGGGCGTTCTGGTCGGATCCAAGGAACTGGTGGAACAAGTCTATCATTACCGGGAAATCAATGGTGCGACAATGGATCCGATGGCGGCTTACCTGACACTTCGCGGCATGAAAACACTTCATCTGCGTGTGCGCGAACAATGCCGGAATGCGATGGCTCTCGCCAAATACTTGCAGGAAAAAGAACTAGTCGAGGATGTGTTTTATCCTGGCCTGGAAACACATCCAAATCATGAAATTGCCAAAAAACAAATGAAAGATTTTGGCGGGATGTTGAGCTTTGCAGTGAAGGGTGGGGTCGAGACGGTAAGAGACCTATTGCCGCGATTGCAATATGCACACCGGGCAGCGAATCTTGGGGCAGTTGAGACCACTGTCGGACCTGCACGTACGACGAGCCACGTGGAATGTACTCCGGAAGAGCGGGCGGCTATGGGCATTCCGGAAGGCTTGATCCGCGTCTCATGCGGCATCGAAGATATCGAGGATATTATCGCAGACTTTGAACAGGCATTTAAGCACGTTGAAAGCGCGATGAAAGTCTGATTCCATTAAATACCATTCAAACAATCCAAGGTTGGAGGTTTCGAAAATGGCTCATAAATTAGCGTTTATCGGCTTCGGGTTAGTAGGACAAGGGTTGGCAGAAATTCTTCGGGATAAAAAAGAAGAATTGAAAACAGGGGAAGGTTTTGAAGCGGAAATTGTCGCCATTTCAGATTTGATGAAAGGCTCGATTTATCATCCTGAGGGGCTGGATATCGAAACAGTGCTGCACACAATAGCGGAAACTGGCTCACTGGAAAGCTATCCGCCGAGTCCAGGACTTATCACAGGTTGGGACAGTCTGACCACTATCCGGGAAACGAATGCAGATACGGTCGTCGAGGTTTCATTCACTGATGTGAAAACCGGCCAGCCGGCGATCGACCATTGCAAAGCGGCATTCCAAAGTGGCAAGAATGTTGCGATGACTAACAAAGGCCCTGTGGCTCTTGCGTATAAAGAGCTTGCCGAACTTGCGGAGAAAAACGGTGTGCATTGGGGGTTCGAAGGCACGGTCATGAGTGGAACCCCTGCCCTTCGGATGCCGATCGCGACCCTTGCCGGCAATACCATTACGGAAATTCGCGGAATCTTGAATGGCACGACCAACTATATCCTGACGAAAATGGAAACTGAAGGCGTTTCTTATGAAGACGCCTTGAAAGAAGCACAGGAACTCGGCTACGCGGAAGCCGATCCGACAAGTGATGTAGAAGGCTTCGATGCCCGTTACAAAATTGTCATCCTTTCCAACTACGTGATGAACATGCCGCTTGCGGTCGATGAAGTATCATGCAAAGGAATTACGGACATCACCTTGAAGGACATTGAAGAAGCGCGAAGCGAAGGAAAGCGCTGGAAACTGTTGGCGAAAGTTCGTAAAGAAGAAGCAGGGGTGGTTGCTTCGATAGCACCAGAAAAAGTGGATATAACCGATCCGCTTGCTTCGATCAATGGAGCGGTTAACGCCATCACATACGAAACGGATTTGCTGGGCCCGGTCACATTGAGCGGTGCTGGTGCAGGTAAATCGGAGACAGGTTTTTCTTTGCTGATCGACTTGATCACAATCACTCGCAACAAACAAACCGTAAAACTATAACGACATAAAGGTGGTTATCATATGGCGATTCATCTCAAGGGACAAAGGATGCTGCTGGCGGGCGAATGGGTGCAGCGGGATAGAATAATTGAAGTGCGCGATCCACAGGACAACCGGTTGATCGACACGGTCCCTGCGGCTTCGAAGGAAGATATGCTGGAAAGCGTCGAAGGGGCAGAAGCCGGGGCGGTGATCGCTTCAGCGTTGCCTGTCCACGAACGCATCCGAATCATCAATTCCGCTGCAGACTATGTCGAACGGAATGCAGAGCGATACGTGAAAACAATTGCGGCTGAAAGCAGTAAAACGATACGGGAAGCGACCAAGGAAGTGGAAAGAGCCATCCAAACGTTGCGGATCAGTGCCGAAGAAGCCCGGAGGATCCACGGTGAAACCATCCCTTTCGACCAAATGCCAGGAGGCGGAAACAGAGTGGGATATTATTACCGGTTTCCGATAGGGATCATTGGCGCAATCACCCCGTTCAATGACCCTTTGAATCTGGTTGCTCATAAAGTGGGTCCGGCCATCGCTTCCGGCAACGCAATTATTGTCAAACCGGCCACGATGACGCCGCTTAGCGCCTTGCTGCTCGCAGAAGCCTTCGATCACGCGGGCCTTCCGCGAAAAATCTTGTCTGTCATCACAGGTTATGGAAACGAAGTTGGGGACGCTCTGGTCACGCATCCCGCGGTACGGATGATTTCATTCACTGGAGGGTTGGAGGCTGGCGAGAAAATCATCAAAAAAGCCGGACTGAAAAAAATCAGCATGGAGCTTGGGTCCAACTCCCCGGTCATCGTGCTCGAAGACGCTGATCTTGAGGAAGCCGTGCAATCGACAGTTTCCGGCGCCTTCTGGGCGGCCGGCCAGAACTGCCTGAAAGTCCAAAGAATCTATATTCAAGAACGTATCTTTAATTCCTTCAAGGAGAAGTTTGTGGAACTCACAGAGGAACTCATCGTAGGCGACAAGCAATCCCAGCTTACCGATATGGGTCCCCTCATCAGCGAGAAAGAGGCGATTCGTGTAGAGAAGCTGGTGGATGAAGCTATACAGCAAGGAGCGGTACTGTTAGCCGGGGGAGAGCGCGACAACGCTTTTTATTCGCCGACTGTTTTAACGGAAATCCCTGAAGGGTGCGCAATCGCCAAAGAGGAAATATTCGGGCCCGTCGTGCTGCTTTACCCGGTCAAGGATTTGGACGTCGCCATTGAAAAATCCAATGGAGTCGAATATGGGCTGCAGGCAGGAATCTTTACGAAAAACATCGATCAAGCGTTCAAAGCAATTGAAAAGATGAAAGTCGGGGGCATCATGATCAACGACAGCAGCGATTATCGAATCGATGCGATGCCTTTCGGAGGCGTGAAAAGATCCGGGCTCGGAAGGGAAGGGGTCAAGTTCGCCATCCAGGAAATGACCGACCCGAAAGTGGTCTGTTTTAAATTGCCTGACTGATTCCGGATGCAGCAGCCCTTGTTATGCGGAACATCGAAATAAAATAATTTCTCTGTTTTTACATTCCCATAACAAAAAGAAGGCTGTGGATGATCTCCTCAACCTTCTTTTTGTTTATGGGAATAGCCTCTTAAATATTCAATTTAAATGCTTTTACGGTGATGCCGTCATTGAGAGGGGTGAAATCGCGTGTTGGCACCCGTTCAAATCCCATGCCCTCATAAAGTTTAATGGCGTCTTCCATAAAGCTGCCGGTATGAAGTCCGATAAATTGGTAATTCGACTCCCTTGAGGTTTTGATGCACTGATTGACCAATGCTTTGCCGATGCCCTGGTTCCGGTGTTTGGGATCGACGGCGAGCATGCGGATTTCAGGATATTCCGTACTTGCTGAATCCCACTCATAAGCATTAGCGGCAGAAGGAAATAACACGACGCTTCCGGCAATCTCTCCATCAACTTCAGCGACAAAAATCTTGACGCCGGGTTTCTGGTCACTCTTAGCAGACAGCGTACCTCTTAAAAACTCCCAGTGCTCTGGTGAGATGATTCCTGAATATGGTTTGTAGGAAGAAAGCCGTTGCTTTTTGATCGCTTCGAATTCTTTTTCTGTTGCAGCACGAATCAACAAAATAATTGCCCCCTTTGCTTAAGTATATGTTTTTCTTACTGAATCATCGCATATGAAAACCAAATGTTTTCGCTTACATATACAGTGTAGCGCATTTTAAGCCATCTTGCCGAGCCTTAACTTTTAGCCTGAGAGCCTGTAAGCTTAGAGTTTTGATTTATTTGTTATACTACACTATGCATTTCTTTGTAGGGATTGCAATGTCTGGTGCTGGCAAAAGCGATAAGTTACTTGCTTTATCAACAACAAGTGAAAACTTTGTGCCAATTCCTATAGTAATATTTCTAATAATTTTTTTATTCATTGAATTCTGATAAATCTCCTCTATAATTATAAAAAAGAAAGGATAGATGCTAAATGAAAAAAGATTTGCGTATCAACAGTAAAGTATTCGAAGGGGCGATGAAAGCGCCCAACCGTGCGATGCTGCGCTCAGTCGGTGTGACGGATGAAGATTTCAAAAAACCGATGATCGGAGTGGCAAGCACGTGGAGTGAAGTGACTCCATGTAATATACATATTCATGATCTGGCAGTCAGTGCTAAAAAAGGGGCAAGAGAAGCTGGCGGAGTGCCGTTTATCTTTAATACCATTACAGTGTCCGATGGAATTTCGATGGGAACAGAGGGGATGAAATATTCCCTGTCGAGCCGTGATGTTATCGCGGATTCCATTGAAACAGTGGTTGGAGCTGAAAGTTTGGATGGGTTAGTGGCCATCGGGGGATGCGACAAAAATATTCCGGGCTGTTTGATTGCCATTGCGAACTCAGAAGTGCCGGCCATATTTGTTTATGGCGGAACCATTGCACCAGGTCGTTTTAACGGCCAGGATATTGATATTGTCTCTGTCTTTGAAGGGGTCGGCCAACACAATAATGGTGACATCAGCGATGAGACATTGCGGAAAATTGAGTGCGGTGCTTGTCCGGGAGCGGGTTCATGCGGCGGAATGTATACGGCGAATACGATGGCATCAGCAGCCGAAGCGATGGGCATGAGTCTGCCGGGAAGTTCCTCAAATCCGGCAGTAGCTGATGCCAAGCTGAAGGATTGTGAAGCGGCCGGTGCGGCTGTGCACAATTTATTGGAATTGGACATTTATCCGAAAGACATCATGACGAAAGAAGCTTTTGAAAACGCGATTACGGTGGTGATGGCCCTTGGCGGCTCGACGAACGCCATTTTACATTTATTGGCGATTGCGCATGCTGCCGAAGTGGATTTGACAATCGATGATTTCAACAGGCTTCAAAAAACGGTGCCGCATTTGGCGGATTTGAAACCGAGCGGCAAATATGTGATGCAGGACCTTCATGAGGTTGGGGGAGTACAAGCGGTCATGAAACTTCTGCTCGAAGCGGGTTATTTGCATGGTGATTGTATGACGGTGACCGGCAAGACGCTAGCAGAAAACATGAAAGATGCGCCGAGTCTATCGGAAGGGCAGAAGGTCATCATGCCGTTTGATAATCCGAAACGGAAAGACGGACCGCTGGTCGTACTGAAAGGGAATCTTTCTCCAAAAGGAGCGGTGGCAAAAGTCTCCGGTGTGAAAGTGAAACGGCATACCGGACCTGCGCGCGTCTTCAACAATGAAAAAGATGCGACAGCCGCTGTCATGGCGAACGAAATCAATGACGGAGACACACTGATTATCCGTTATGTAGGTCCAAAAGGCGGTCCGGGCATGCCGGAAATGTTGTCGATTTCAGCAATCTTGGTCGGCAAAGGTATGGGCGAAACGGTTGCGTTGTTAACAGATGGCCGTTTTTCTGGAGGAACTCATGGACTGGTCGTTGGCCACATCGCACCTGAAGCCCAAGTAGGAGGGCCGATTGCTTTATTGGAAGAAGGCGACTTGGTGACAATCGATTCCGACAGCCAGGAAATTTTTGTAGATGTATCAGAAGACGAACTGGAACAACGCCGCAGCCGATGGACAGCGCCTCCACTGCACCGCAAAGGAGTGCTCGGCAAATACGCGCACAATGTTTCGTGTTCTTCTCAAGGGGCAGTTACGGATTATCTGAACCGATAAAGGACAGGCAGAACCCACAATTCAATTACGTACACAGATAGGGGGAAATGAAATGATCAAGAAGTTCGGGTTTATGTCAGTGATGATGGCAAGTGTTTTATCATTAGCTGCGTGCGGAGGCACAGAGGACGGAGCCACGGAAGACGGGGGCGATTCCGGAGAAACGTTCAACTTGCAGGCGGGACATTCGTTGCCAAACGATCATCCGTATCATATCGGATTTTTGGACATGGCTGAACGGGTGGAAGAACGGACAGACGGCAGGGTGACGATTGATGTTTTCGCCAACAGCGAACTTGGTGCTGAGCGGGAATTGACGGAAGGGCTGGAACTTGGAACGGTCGATTTGGTCGTCTCGTCCACAGCTCCTGTTACCAACTTTGTTCCAGAATTGAGTGTTCTGGATGCGCCGTTCATTTTTCAGGACCGGGAATCGGCTGTTGAAATCCTGGAAGGGGAAATCGGCGATGAATTGTTCGAAAAAATGGCTGAGAACGGCATCATCGGCCTGTCATGGGGAGAAAATGGCTATCGCCATATTACAAATGCCATTCGACCAATCAATGAGCCCGCAGATCTGCAAGGCCTGAAAATCAGGACTCAGGAAAATGAAATCCATCTTGCTGCTTTTGAAGCACTAGGCGCACAACCTACGCCGATGGCTTGGACAGAAGCGATTACTGCATTGCAGCAAGGGGTCGTGGACGCTCAGGAAAATCCTGCAATCGTGGCTGATCAGTTCAGTTTATACGAAGCGAACCAGCAATACATGACATTGACCGGCCATGTTTATTCTGTGGCAGTTTACATGATGAGCCAGCAGACATATGACAGTATGCCGGAAGATTTACGTGATATCGTCGTTGAGGAAGGGCAAAAAGCTGGAGCAGAAGAGCGTGAACTGATTGTTGAGATGGAAAAGGAATCTCTTGAAAACTTAAGGGAACAAGGAATGGAAATCATTGAAGATGTTGACCTCGCACCATTCCAGGATGCTGTCCGACCTGTATACGACCAAATTGAATATCAGGATTTATTGAACCGGATTCTAGACGCTCAATAAACAAAGAGATATGCACAAATACTAAAAGAGAGAACCCATTCTCTCTTTTTTCTATCGGGGGAAAACCATGGCTAAATATATTGA
>DATHVY010000398.1:0-1683 GCA_035461045.1 Planococcus sp. (in: firmicutes) | reverse complement strand
GTGAGCAGAAGTAACGGTTGATCTGATCAATATCGGCTCCTCCTTTCAAAGAGGAGCCGCTAGAATTCAATACATGCTCTGTTGCAAAAAGTAGGAAAGTTATTCTTCTCGTGAATCAAAAGTTGGCTTAAGTTAGTACGGTATTGTTATGGGTTCATCCGGCAAATGCGTACTTTGAAATCAACCGACCAGAGCATAATGGGTTTCATGCAGCGCCATAATTTTTAGCTTAAAGAACTCGATGTCTCTAAAGCCATAAGCCATTTTGTGTAACGTTTTAATCTTGTTGTTAATGCCTTCCAACGGTCCAGTTGATAGGCCATCAAAGTCGAAATAAGCAAGGATGCCAGATCGATGAGCAGCAATGGTTTTAGAGAATTGCTTGAGCATGTTCACATCGGATGCGGCTGCTTTTTTTACCCACTCATCAAGCGCTTTTTGAGCTGAGTTTTTATCTGGTTGATGCCAAATAGCGCGTAATTCTTCTTTCATGTAATAGACCGTAGCCAAGGGTTCATTGAGCTTTAATGCTTCATCCAGACGTTGACGTTCATTGCGCGTGTCATCCAGATTTTCAGGATTCTTGAGCAATAGCCAATAAATGCCTTTTAAAATGGGTTTGCCCAGCCCATCCTTTGCTTCCCGTTGCAGTTCGCGACGTAGTTTGGTCAGTTTCTCATTGAACAACTTGATGATATGAAAATGATCAAACACCAGTGTCGCCTCTGGGATATGAGTCTGTACTGCATTGATGTAAGCTGGGCCCATATCGGTTGTAACCGCTTCGATTCGGGCGCCCGATCGTTTCAAACGCTCCCAAAAGGGAACCAACGCATCTCCACTTTTTCCATCGCCAACAAAAATCACCGCACCACGTTGAAGATCCAGAACGATGGTTAAATAACCCAATTTCTTGCCTCGGTAAATCTCATCAATCGCAATCCGTTTAACTTTTGCCAATTTCGGTAGCCGATAACGTTTGCGCAAGTTATGCTTTTGGATGTCCTTGACCAGATCCCAGCTGACTCCAAGGTGACATGCCACCGAGCGGATGGTCATATGCCGAGAGAGTTCTAGCACCAACCTTTCAAAGGCACGGGTATAACCTTTACGTTCATCGGCAAATCGTATCTTTACTTGGCGCACTGCCTGACACTGGGTGCATTCCACCCGCTGTATTGGAAGATCAATATATACAGCCTTTCGACCTATCGGTATCGTTCGAAAGCGACGAGTTACCTTCCCTCGACAGCGCACGTTGCGACTTCGGCAAACCGGACATCTCAAGCGCCAATGGTCTTCTTTTATCGCAACTACAATGGCGTTCGCAAGATAACGGGTACTTTGGTAAAAATAACCAATTATGCCAAAGGCGTGATAGAGCAAGCTGGTAGACATTTTGAGAAGACCTCATGATTGAAAATAATCGCTATTTCAATCTTTTTTTCTCTACCTTTCAATCATCACTTTAATCCGCTACGTACGCAGTTCCCGGAAGAACCAATATTTATTTGTTTGTGTGGAGAAGTTATTGCATTAGTGCTCAGAATGGTGTTATAAATAGGTGTACTGAGCACTTAATTTAAGCAGAATTAAATTTTTATGGATCTTTCTATAATGGTGAGTGGAGAGTTATGTGGACTTTAACCGCCTGGAATTTGACTGATTTCAATCAAAATCATA
>DATHVY010000397.1:0-1671 GCA_035461045.1 Planococcus sp. (in: firmicutes) | reverse complement strand
CCCTTTTTCTTCTTGCAATGCGTCCTGTTTCTCTGTATGCAGCTGATAAGCGGCATTATAGGAAAGTTCATTGTCTTGAATTTGATTCGCATAAAAATCCAGTTCTGCTTTCAGCGCCTCCGTAATTTGGTGGACGTTGTAATAGTCTTTAGCCAAAACGTCAAAGAGTTCCGATTCACGGTCGGGCAATGCCGTCGATAAAGCCTTAAAGTGGCTGTTCAGCATCTGCTCTTTTAGTTGAAATGCCTTCGTTGCTGAGTCTCTTTTCTGCTTCAGTCGCTCACTGATCATTTTATAAGGTTCTGTTTTAAAGATTTTCCGGAGGATCTCTTCTTTATTGTCGGTTTCCGAAGTCAGCAGTTTCCGGAACTCGCCTTGAGGCAGCATGACAATCTGGCTGAACTGATTTTGCGTCAAGCCGATGATCTCTTCAACACGCCGATTGATTTCCGAAACGATTTGCCGTTCGACGCAAGGCTTTTCTCCGTCTCCGTCGCGTTCGAAAAATTCATAGCGCTCACCTGTCGCGCCTTTATTGCCCCGTTTTACATGGCCCAATTGCCGTAAAATCCGGTATCTCTTTTGATGCATCTCGAATTCCATCTCAACGCTTGTATGAATCGCATCATCAGCAAAATCACTGCGCAAATTGCGGGTTTCACTGCGGTCTGAGCCGCTCGCTGATCCGTAAAGCGCAAAAGAGATGCCATCGAATATCGTTGTTTTACCTGAACCTGTGCTGCCGGAAATTACAAACAGGCGATTGCCCTGCAAATCGGCAAAATCGATTTCTTCTGTCCCTTTGTATGGTCCGAATGCAGTTAGTTTTAGTTTTAAAGGCCTCATGGTTTCACTTCCTCTTTGCGGTCGCTTTCTTCCACCAGGAACTCCTGGAGCACTTCTTTAAATGCTCGTTCGGTTTCCTCTGTCGGCTTCTCCCCTTTTACTTCTTCGTAAAAAGCCTGAAACAAAGAAACAGAATCCATTTCCTGTCTGGCTCCTGTTTCACTGCGGCTAGACGGTCCCATAAAGTTTTTCCGTTCCACGTGCATCGCATTCGGATACACGGAGCGAATTTTTTCCATTGGAAACAACACAGGTGCCTCGTCAAGCAAATGGACAAACACGAAATCTTCATCGGGTTCATGACGAAGTATTTCTTCCATTGTTCCTTTGACGGTCCGCATATCCCGCCGGGGGTTCAAAAGGCGCTTTTCGGTTGCGATATTGCCCGAAGCGTCCATTCGGACCAATTCGTACGACTTTTTATGGTGTTCTTCTGAAATCGAATACTTTAACGGAGACCCTGCGTAGCGGATGGTTTCATTCAGCACATGATGGGCCTGGTGCAAATGGCCAAGCGCCGTGTAATGGAACGATTCAAAATGATGGGCATCCACATGTTCAGCCCCTCCAATCGAGAGTGGGCGCTCCGAATCGCTCGTATTTTCTTCCCGTTCACCGTGCGGCGTCACAAATGCATGGCCGACAAATATATGGCGCGCTTCGGGATCCATCCATTCTTTTACATGATCCGTGATCGCTTTCATGGCATCGTTGTGCGTTTTAATAGCCGGGTTTCCGAATGCGTATCTCACTTGGGAAGGATCTGCATAAGGAACGAGATGGAAATGGACTTCGCCAAACTCATCTTCCAGCACAACCGGCGAA
>DATHVY010000396.1:0-4289 GCA_035461045.1 Planococcus sp. (in: firmicutes) | reverse complement strand
AAGAAACGGATGGGAAAAAATGAGCCACTTAAATATTACGAACTTAACGAAAACTGTAGGAGCGAAGACGCTCTTTAAAAATATCGAATTTTCATTGTACCCGGGGGAACGAGCGGGATTGATTGGCGTAAACGGCACTGGGAAATCCACATTGATGAGCATATTAGCTGGTGATATGGAAGCTGACAGCGTGATTATGGATCACCCCAAAAAATATCAAATCACATACTTGAAACAAGAACCGGAATTCGACGAGTCTTTGACCGTGCTTGAAACCGTGTTTTCGGGGGATTCGCCGATACTGGCGCTGAACCGTTCTTATGAGCAAGCATTGAAGAACATGATGACGGATTCCAGCTCTACTCAGCTTCAGGAAGAACTGATGAATATCCAAGAAGGCATGGAACGCGAGAACGCATGGGATATCAACGCCCTGGCCAAAACGGCTTTGACCAAATTGGGCATCGACATGTTCGAACAATCGATTGGCGAATTATCCGGTGGCCAGCGTAAACGCGTCGCCCTCGCGAAAGCTCTAATCGAGCCAGCCGACCTGATTCTTCTGGACGAGCCAACGAACCATCTCGACGCCATTTCAACTGAATGGCTTCAGGAAACCCTGCTGCGCATGAATTCAGCTATGCTTTTTGTTACGCATGACCGATATTTTCTTGATGCAGTATCCACTCATATTTTTGAGATTGCTGACGAGACGATGTACACCCATAAAGGAAATTACGGCGATTATCTGGAAAACAAAGCAATCCGGGATGAAATGAACGCATCGTCCCAGCAAAAACTTGAAAACCGTTTCCGGTCTGAGTTGAAATGGATACGTCGGGGAGCGAAAGCCCGTTCGACCAAGCAAAAAGCCCGTATCCAACGTTTCGACGAAATCAAAGAGAATGTTCAAAAAGAAAATGATAACACTTCTTTGGAATTATCGATGCAAAGCCAGCGTCTTGGCAAAAAGATCATTGAAGGTGAAAAATTGAGCATGGCTTTTGGAGACAAAGTCATTTTCAAGGATTTCGATTTTCTTCTTCAAGGCGGCGACCGTATTGGAATAGTAGGTCCGAACGGAGCGGGGAAATCCACATTAATGAAAGTTCTTGCGGGGGAATATGAGCCCACGGAAGGGAAAATCGAGTACGGCAGCACCGTGAAAATCGCACATTTCACTCAACATTTGCCTGAAATGAATGAATCGCAGCGCATGATCGAGTATATTCAGGAAACTTCCAGTGATTTTGAAGCCGCAAAAGGAGTTCGCTTATCAGCCACTCAAATGCTGGAGCGATTCCTGTTCCCATCAAACGGGCACGGCACGCAAATTGGTAAATTATCCGGCGGGGAACGCAAACGGTTGTATTTGTTAAAACTCTTGATGGAACAGCCGAACATCTTATTCCTCGATGAGCCGACCAATGATTTGGATATCCAGACGCTTTCTGTGTTAGAAGACTTTTTGGAAAGTTTCCCGGGTGTTGTGATTACAATTTCACATGACCGGTTCTTCCTTGACCGGATTGCCCGTAAACTTTGGACTACCGGCACTGGAAAAATAGTCGAATATCAAGGGCTTTACTCTGAATTCATCAAAGAAAAAACGATGCCTCAAGCACCAGAGGATGTGTCAACCTCACTGGTGGAGGAGTCTGCAAAATCCGGAAAACCAAAAAAGAAGCTAACTTTCAAAGAGCAGCAAGAATATAGCACCATCCTTGACGATATCGCCAAGGTTGAAGCGAAGATTGAAGCGACTGAACAGGAAATGTCCGGAGCAGGAGCCGATTTTGAAAAACTCAACAAACTTTCCGAAAAAACAGATCGGCTATCGGCGCAATATGATGCATTAATCGAGAGGTGGACTCACCTCCAGGAGATTGCAGAGTCATGATACACTAGTTACAGGAGGGGTTATTTGTGAAAATCATATCAATTGAACCTACACCAAGCCCGAATACGATGAAAGTGATTATCGATCAGGAATTGCCGTTTGGCAAAAGCCATAACTACCACAAAGAAAATAGTGATGGCGCACCACAAGAAGTTCAATCGATTCTCTCGATTGAAGGAGTCAAAGGTGTTTATCATGTGGCTGATTTTCTGGCAGTTGAGCGGAATGCGAAGTTTGACTGGGAGGGGATCCTTGCCGAAGTTCGCCGCATGTTTGGCGATGGAAGCTCCCAAACAGAACAGGGAATCGAAATAGATGAACATTTCGGTGAAATATACGTGCATGTACAGCAATTTAAAGGGATTCCGCTGCAAGTCAAAGTGTTCGACAGCAGTTCGGAAGAACGCTTTGCAATGCCGGAACGATTTGTTACAGCGATGAGCATCGTCATGGATCCCACTGAAGAAAACTATCTGCTTCAGCGCAAATGGGTGGATTACGGGATCCGTTACGGAGAGAAGACCGAAATCGGCAGGAGCGTCGTTGAAGAAATCGAAGCGGCATATCCTGAGGAACGATTAAACAGGTTGACTGAGAAGAAAGAAACCGGTGAAGAGGAGACGGCTTCACGGGGCAAAAAAGTGACAGTCGAAGCATTTGATGTACCGGACTGGGAAACAAGGTTTCAATTGCTCGATCAGATGGTCGAAGCTGATGCTGAAGATTTGCCGCTTCTGTCAGTTGCACTCGAGGATGAGAAAATGTCCATCCGCCGCCAGGCAGCCATCTATCTGGGGGATATCGACGACAAAGCCGTTGTCCCTCTAGTGGAGCGGGCGATGAAGGACAAGAGCTGGGCAGTGCGCAGAACGGCTGGCGACACCATCAGCGATCTCGGTTTTGAAGAGTTCGAGCCGATTATGATTGAGACGTTGAAGGATAAAAACAAGCTGGTCCGGTGGCGGGCAGCAATGTACTTGTATGAGACTGGGACTGAAAATTCACTCGCGGCGTTGAAAGAAGCTGAGAACGATCCTGAATTCGAAGTGAAATTGCAGATCAAAATGGCAATTGCCAGAATCGAACAAGGTGAAGAAGCAAAAGGTTCCGTATGGAAACAGATGACCGAAGCAAGACAATCGATGAAAGATTGAAAAAAGCTAAGCCTGGCGGGGTGTTTTACCCGCCGGGCTTTTTTGTTGTTGAGAAAAGCGAAGTTTAGATCGTTGATGCATCGATATTCAGCTGTTTTGCTTCATAGCCGTAAAAACTTAATGTTTTTCATAGGTGATAAAGAGGTAAACCTTTCATAAGCCGAAGAAATTACATTCTTAACGGAAGGAGGCACAAAAATGGAAGGAAATTTATATACCATCGAAATTTTACACCAAGGAAAATACGAATCCTGGAATTTTAAAAATGAAACCGAGCGGAACAAATTCTTTGAGAGGATTAAAACCGAATTTAAAGAACAGGAAATTCCAGATAAAAGCGATGATATTGAGGATGAACGTATTCTGCAATTATCAGCATCCAGCTTGAAATTGAAAAACGAGGAAGTATCTCAGACCGTACCATTTGAATGGTTCGAAGCTATCATATTCGAAGACATGCTGTCATTTATAAATGAAGAGTATGAAAAACTGTCTTGAAGCTATGTTAAAATGGATGATTTCATGAAAACCCCCCCTCCTTTTGGAAAAGGAGGGGGGGTTTTGGATCAAACAATTTCTTAGTGAGATAACCGGGATTGTATGGCGGTATAAGCAGTTTCTTTTGAGTCATAAATTTCAATGTCACCGGAATTCAATGCAACCACTTTAATTGTAGTGGTGCCTTTTAAAACTGCAATCAGTATGGTTTCGCCATCCGGCAAAACAATTTCTTCACTTATAACAGTATCTTTAAAATAAATCATCGTTTCCAAAGATTTCATAAGGTCCATATGCGTCATTCAAAGATCCCCTTTCCAAGCTGTGCTATGGAAATTGACTAATGAAAGTCTGGTAGAATCCATTTTAGATACGTCAACCTTAACATGGATTTACCAGCAAGGCAAAGATCCCAACAGAAACAGCAGTGCAGCATCAGATACATGAAATGATATCGCTTTTAAGTTATCATGGGAATAAGGAACTCTTGGGCAGCCTGGAGAAATAGAAATAATTAAGGTGGTTATTACATGAATGCATATGATGAATATATGAAGGGCATCGTAGTACCGATGCGCCGCGAACTATCGGATCATGGTTTTACGGAACTGCTGACAGCTGAAGAAGTGAATGCACATATGGCTGACTCCACAGGAACGAGCTTAGTCGTCATCAATTCAATTTGCGGTTGTGCCGCAGGACTGGCACGGCCAGCTGTATTGGAAGCTTTGCAGCAG
>DATHVY010000395.1:0-4646 GCA_035461045.1 Planococcus sp. (in: firmicutes) | reverse complement strand
ATCATACCATAAAACCAAATATAATTCGCACCAAAAAGGTTCTCTTTTAGGACAATTGGTGATAGACTATTTTCATTGCTTAATAATATGGCTCTTTAAGAGGATTATTAGGAAAATTTTTTATAGAGGAGAAAGATAACGTGTTAGAAAAAATTAAAGTAGAATGGTTTTCCAACGTACGCGGAGATGTCCTGGCAGGAATTGTCGTGGCTCTCGCGCTGATCCCGGAAGCCATCGCATTTTCCATCATCGCAGGCGTCGATCCGATGGTCGGATTATATGCCTCGTTCTGTATCGCAGTCATCATCGCATTTGTTGGCGGCCGGCCTGGTATGATTTCAGCCGCCACCGGGGCAATGGCTTTGCTCATGGTGCCGCTTGTCCGGGACCATGGACTGGAGTATTTACTCGCAGCAACCATCCTGACAGGTGTGATCCAAATCCTGTTCGGTATTTTCAAAGTCGCAAAAGTAATGAAATTCATCCCGCGCGCCGTCATGATCGGCTTTGTCAACTCACTGGCAATTCTGATCTTCATGGCACAAGTGCCGCATTTTTTGGGCATCAATACCATCACTTATGTTTTTGTCGGCGTGACTTTAGCAATCGTTTATATCCTTCCGAGGTTCTTTAAAGCGATTCCAGCTCCTCTGATCGCACTTGTCCTGCTTACAGCTGTAGCCATCTATTCAGGATTTGAAATGCGGACTGTAGGAGATTTAGGTGCTATCACTCAAACTCTTCCAGCCTTCTTGATTCCGAATGTCCCATTCAACCTGGAAACATTGATGATCATCCTGCCGTTTTCTTTCGCACTGGCCATTGTCGGTTTGCTTGAATCCTTACTGACCGCTACAATTGTAGATGATATGACTGCTACTGAAAGTGATAAAAACAAAGAATCCCGTGGTCAGGGAATCGCAAACTTCGTCACAGGCTTTTTCGGAGGAATGGCTGGTTGTGCCATGATCGGCCAATCCATCATCAATGTTAAATCAGGTGGCCGAGGCAGACTTTCCGCCCTTGTAGCCGGTACTTTCCTGATGTTCTTGATCATTGTTCTAGGAAACATGGTCATACAGATTCCGATGCCGGTTCTTGTCGGGATTATGATCATGGTCTCCATCGGTACATTTGACTGGTCTTCGTTCACTTATTTGAAAAAAGCACCAAAATCCGACTCAGCTGTCATGCTCGTCGTGGTCGCAATCGTCGTCTATACACATGATTTATCCCAAGGTGTATTTGCAGGTGTTATTTTGAGCGCTATCTTCTTCGTCGCCAAAATATCCAAAATCAAAGTGGAGAAAAAACTGCTTGAAGCCACTCAGTATCATGTGGAAGGCCAATTGTTCTTCGCTTCTGTCGAAGATTTCCTGGCAGCTTTCGATTACGATGTCCAGGATCAGAGGATCATCATCGATTTCACGGATGCCCATATATGGGATGATTCCGGAGTCGGTGCCGTTGACCGTGTTGTCCTGAAGTTCAGGGAAAACCGCAACGAAGTGGTCATCGAAGGATTGGATGGCGGCAGTAAAAAACTGATCGATAAACTAGCTATTTTCAAGAGTGACAATGCCAAACTACCGACCCATTAAAATTAGCCAAAGGAGTGTTGAGAATGTATAAGTCAATCTTATTAGCAGTGGATGGATCCGAACACTCCATCCGCGCAGCCAAACAAGCTGGTTCGATTGCATCGGGTTCAGACGATGCGGTGGTTACGATCGTTTATGTAGCTGATTATGATAATGCCAAGAACGAAGTATTGCATAGCGGCAGTAATGTGGAATTGGACTTGCAGCGAAGAAAGAAAATCCAGCCGGTGGAAGAAACGTTAGCATCTGCCAGCGTGCGGTACAAAGTGGAAATCCTGCGCGGCACTCCAGGACCCGCCATTGTTGAGTACGCCAACAAAGAAGGCTTCGATATGCTCATCATCGGCAGCCGCGGCCTGAACTCCCTGCAGGAAATGGTGCTGGGAAGCGTCAGCCACAAAGTAGTGAAGCGTGCAAACTGCCCGGTACTGATCGTAAAATAATAAAAAGGCTCCTCACGGGGCCTTTTATTATTGTTTATACATAAAATATTGCGTGAACAACTTGTTTTTACGAGGAGATTTCTATGAAACCCACCATCAACCCCCCTTTTTATTACGGCTGGCTCATTGTCGCGATTGCCGCCCTTTCCCATTTTTTCTCGGGGCCCGGACAAACGTTTTCCAATGCGATTTTCATCGATTATTACATAGAAGAATTCGGCTGGAGCCGTTCGACTGTCTCCGGCATTTATTCGGCCGCCACATTACTGGCGGGCTTTATGCTATTTATGGTCGGACGGTTGTTCGACCGGATCGGCGCCCGGAAAATGGCGGTGCTTGTTTCAGTTTTGCTGGCGCTTGCCTGCCTTTTCAACAGTATGGTCGTCAATGCCGTCATGCTGTTTTTCGGCTTTTTCCTGGTCCGCCTGCTCGGCCAGGGATCCATGTCACTCGTTCCAAACTCCCTTGTGCCCCAATGGTTCATCTCCAAAAGAGGGCGCGCCATCGGTTTGGCGGCTCTTGGCGGCATGATCGGTTCTGCACTGTTCCCGTTGCTGAACGTCTGGCTGATCGAAGCATTCGGCTGGAGAGTCGCGTGGCAAGTTCTCGGCGTTTCCATACTGGTGGTGTTCACGCCTCTGGCTTTCCTGGTCATCCGCAACCGGCCGGAGGATATCGGGTTAAAACCAGATAACGGAGCGGTTCTGACGAAAAAAGAACAAGAAAAACAATTATCATCGGATATCAGCTGGACCGTCAAAGAAGCGAAAAGGACCCGGACATTTTGGTTGCTGCTTTTTTGTGTGGCGATTCCGGCTTTAGTGAATACCGGCATGACTTTCCACCTCGTCTCCATCTTTTCCGAACAATCACTGGCTCCGACAACTGCCGCCACGGTTTTGAGTCTGATGGCTATCGTCGGTTTTCCAGTCACATTTCTGGCAGGTTACCTGGTTGATAAAATCCGCGTGCAGTGGATGCTAGCGGTGGTTTTCGCAGGCGAGATCCTGTCCATCTTCCTATTGAAACAGGCGGAGGTTCTGTCTGCTGCGATCCTTTTCGGCATTGTTTGGGGCTTTATGCTCGGCATCGAACGTGTCACATTAAGCGTGATCTGGCCGAATTATTTCGGACGGCAATATCTTGGCAGCATCCTTGGGATCTCCATGGCCGTCATGGTCATCGGCTCTGCACTGGGCCCCCTGCCTTTCGGGATTTTCTACGATTATTTCGGCCGATACGAAGAAATTCTGTGGACCATCATGTTGTTTCCGCTGCTCGGCATTTTTGCGGCTTTGATGGCGAATCCGCCGGTGAAAGAAGTTCAGGGATGATTCGAGCTTCTTAAAATCGACTATTTCCAACTCGTACAGCCACCAATGTTTCTTTCTTTCAATTACGGGAAGACAGGGATTGAGTTTATATTCTGTTTGAAGGTTTCACCCACCATATCTTAATGTTTGGGGGACGTCTGATGAAATACACGGGAGTAATCTTAGTGATGCTGGCTGCTATATTCTGGGGCATTAGCGGCGTAATCGCCGATATCTTGATGGCTAAGGGCTGGAGTCCAATTGTGATTTCATTTTACCGGGGAGTTATCGGGTTGCTGTTTTTTTCAGTATGGCTGCTTTTTGATTTAAAGAAAAATTGGAATGTCTCCCTCCGTTTGTATATGTGGTCCGTATTAGCTGGTTTAGGGGTGGCCGGGAATTTCACTTTTTACTTTCTTAGCATCCAAGCCTCGAGTGTTGCTGTTGCAGCCACGTTAATGTATACCGCGCCTGTGTTTGTTCTCATCACTTCCTTTTTGCTTCGACTGGAGCGCTCTACTTGGTTTAAATGGTTCAGCATCGCCGGTGTGCTTTTAGGGATTGTCCTGCTTACGGGCGCCTACAATACCGACTCGATTTCAGTTAGTTTTCTAGGTGCTGCCACAGGACTCGCTTCTGCGATTTCATACGCTTTGTTTATATTCGCATTTAAACAAGCTTCCGCCATCGGGAAACCTCAGCTCACTTTAACGATCGCTTTTTTATCTTTTTGCCTTGTCTTGTTTTTCCTAATAGACAATCAGGAGGCAACCGCTGTGTTGACTTCCCCTGATGTAAGCTGGTTCTTACTATTAGGAATTGTAGGTGCGGGCATTTCGTTTATCTTGTATTTGGTTGGCATTCGATCGACAACTGCAGCAACCGCTTCGATGGTGGCTATGGTGGAGCCGGTCACCGCTTCCCTTTTGGGCGTTATGCTGCTTGGAGATGATTTGGCCATTATACAAGTTCTTGGAATGGTCATTATTTTATCTACCATTACTCTACTTAGCGTGAAGCAATCCTCTTGACTCCACCCATTGTTTTCAATTCCCTATGGAAATGGCTCATGACAAAATCTTATTTGTCATGGGCTTTTCTTTCGATTAGTCACAGAATGTAAACTATCTTTTAAACGATTAACGCTGTCTGTTTTCGTCAAACTTTCATATTCAGCAGGTAATGTAAACAATTAGGGGAACCGAAACGGAGGATCACAATGGTTGAGACTACTAAAATAATTTCCATTATCATCATTATGATTAGCCTATTTGGAGGGATTCTATCTT
>DATHVY010000394.1:0-2781 GCA_035461045.1 Planococcus sp. (in: firmicutes) | reverse complement strand
CCAAACTCCGAGCTTCACTGCTTCAGTCAAACTCAACCGAAACCCCAATAGGATAATGCCGGCACGCAGGGCATATTGAACGGCAAACCCGACTCCGTAAGCCACAGTGTCAGGCAGCGGCAAAAAGTTGCGGATCAGGATACCCAGTATAATCGCAACAAATATTCCGGATATCGGACTTGCGCTTCCTTCTGCCAGAACTCCCGTTGCGAGCAGCAAGTATCCGACGCCTTCTGCCCCTAAAATGCCCATCACCATGACCAGCGCACAAAGAACCAAACCCGGAACGAGTGAATAAACAGTTGAACTTTTTGCCACACGAATACTCCTTACTAAAAATATCATATATTTTTTCAACTTCAATTATCGTAACATTTATCAAAAAAAATGGAATAGCAAAGGCCGGACAATCAATGTCCGGCCAATTATATCAGATTCAGTTGAAAGCAATTTCCACCTGATTGCTTCGCTTCGTACATTGCCCCATCCGCCGTTTTCAACATATTTGAAGCAGTGGCTTCCCCGACCTCAGTTAAAGCGATTCCGATACTGGCAGTCACATTTACAGAAGCGTCCGCCAGTTTCCATGGCTTCTTCATGTTCAGCATGATCCTTTGGGCTGCACGAATAGCGTCTTCTTGTGTCAGGACATTAGGCAGCAGAACAACAAATTCATCGCCGCCCAGACGAGCAGCCATTCCATTGTTTGCCACCGTTTCAGCCAATCGTTTGCCGAATTCTCGAATCACGTAATCTCCTACTCCATGGCCCCACCTGTCATTGATTTCCTTGAACTCATCTATATCCAATAGCAGAACCGCCAGAGCTAACTGGTGGTGCTTTGCTTTATCCAATTGCTTCTTCAAAGCTTCTTTGAAAAATCGACGGTTTGGAAGTTCAGTCAACGAATCATGATAGGCATACTTTTCAAGTTGCATTTCATACTCTCTCTGCACCGTGATATCTCTCCCGATAAAGACCATATGACTGAAGCACTTCTTATCGTCGTATACCGGTGTGGCATGCAGATCAGTCCAAGTCCAATCTTTGGTTTGGTGCCTGATCCGGATTCTTAGTTTTGAAGGTTTGCCTTCTGATATGGATTCCTCCATTACGTTCTCCATCACTTGCTGGTCTTCTGGGTGAATCATGTGAAAAGTAGGCTTTTCCAAATAATCAGATGGTTCATACCCATAAATCCCCTTGCACGAGGGCGACACATACACGTATTCTTTTTCTTCGTTCATGAGAAAGATGACATCGTGCGCATTTTCCGCAATGATGCGAAATCGCTTTTCACTCTCCAAATATTTGTTGACCAATGTATCGATTGCCGACATATTTTTTATGATCGCATAAACACCAATAATTTCCCCTTCGGCTTCGATTGGAGAATACTTGATGATGCAATTCGTTTCTCGGCCTTCTTTGCTCAGGAAATTGAAGCGGTATTCATTGAAACTTCCATGAAGTGAATATTGAAAATAGAGCTTTGCCTGCTCTTTTTCACTTTCCTTTAAGTAATCGGTATATCTGGTGCCGACCAACTCGCAAACCGACAGATCACTTAACATGACAGCCGCATTATTGGCATCCATGATCTTGCCGTCCAAGTCCATCGCCAGGATCGCGTCCGAATTGTTTTCATATAATGATTGGTAGCGCAGCCGGCTTTCTTCCAGCCGGCTCAAGGCTTCTTTGATCTCCAGTTTGGCCACTTTCTCGTTCGAAATATCTTTCACCAGGATGACAACGTGGGTACATGTTCCATTGTCATCAAAAATCGGAGTCAACTCAGTTTTGGAGTGAAATTTCTCTCCTAACGGGGTTAAAAAATGGGCTTCATAGCTAAACGGTTTGCCGGAATTGGCGACTTTTTTGATATATGCATGCACGCGGTCGGCGGTTTCAGCTGCATTCACTTCATGCAACGCTTTTTCAAACACACTTTTGCTTAAGCCTAACCGCTCAAGGGCAGCTTTGTTTATGAACTCATAAACTGGATCAGAATCATCGCAAATCCTTACGACAAATACCAGTTCCTGGATACCATCCATTAAAACCCTTTCAAAAGGAAGTGTTTCTGATCCGCTCACATTCATGAACCTCCCTCAGACTTACGAATTGAACCAAATCATATAACAGGTTGGCAACATTCATATTTTATCAAATCATCCTGAATACATGCGCACTATTTTTTTATTAGTATTTTAGATTATTTTCCCTGCACCCGTCGTTTCAAAACCTTTACTGGGTTATAGAGATCTAGGAGACCTTCCTATAGACAAGCCTTCTTCTATCCAATATCCACGATTTTCGATATAATTGGGGCAACGAAGGAGGCTGAACGCAATGTGTTTGATCAACTTTCAACTAAATGACCACCCAACATATAAATTGGTCATGCTGGCCAATAGAGATGAATTTTATAATCGTCCTACAGAAGCTGCCAATTTTTGGCCTGATTCCCCCGACTTGTTGGCAGGCAGGGATCTTCTCCAAATGGGCACCTGGCTTGGGGTCACCAAAAAAGGGAGAATTGCAGCATTAACCAATTTTCGGGACCCCTCCACAATGGAACCTGGAAAACGTTCCCGTGGTGAGATTGTCAGCAACTTTTTATCAAGTGATCTCTCCCCTCAGGAGTTTTGGGCAAATTTAAAGAAAGAAGAGTATACCGGGTTCAATGTTATTCTCGGGAATGCCGACCAACTCTTCTATTTCAGCAATATGGAAGAAGGCATTCAAGAAATATCACCTGGAATCCATGGGTTGAGCAAC
>DATHVY010000393.1:0-1518 GCA_035461045.1 Planococcus sp. (in: firmicutes) | reverse complement strand
CGCTTCCTGATTAAAGAACGGATGCAATTCAATCTGATTCACGCTCGGTGTTACCCCGGTCTCCAGGATAATTCGTTCCAGATGCTCAGGCAGGAAATTGCTCACACCAATCGACCGGACGAGTCCCCATTTCTTCGCATCGATCAATGCTTGCCACGCTTCCACATATACGTTTTCATTCGGAAGCGGCCAATGGATCAAATACAGATCGAAATAATCCAAGTTGGAACGGTACAGTGATTCCTGAATCGCAACCATCGCTTTGTCGTACGTATGATAACGGCCAGGCAGTTTGGAGGTCACCCACAGTTCCTCACGGGAAATGCCGCTGCGCTTGATGCCTTCCCCGACGGCTCCTTCGTTCTCGTAGTTATAGGCCGTGTCGATCAGCCGGTAACCGGCATTGATTCCGCTTGAGACCGCGTTCGCCCCGGCATTGCCCCATAGCCCGTATGTACCGAGTCCGATCACCGGCAGCTGGGTTCCGTCGTTCAACGTCACTTCTGGTATTGTTCCTTGCATCCGCCTTCACTCCTTTCGGTTCTGTTTTCAGATTACCCTTCCGTGATACCAAACTCAAACTATTCAGTCAGACAGAAATGCGTTATTGTAATGGAGTCCCTATAGAAATGGTGAAGGACTGAACTTCAGAAGAAATACTACGAAAAGAAGATGGTGATGAACCCATGTTACGGTCCTATAATTTCAATGGCAGCCGAATTCTGAAAACAGGGATCGCCATATTTTTAACAGCCACGATCTGTCTATGGTTCGGCTGGCCGCCTGTCTTTGCGGTCATCACGGCAATTGTGACGATCGAGCCGACGGTCAGCGATTCGATTAAAAAAGGGCTTGTCCGGTTTCCGGCCTCTGCGATCGGTTCCGCATTCGCTGTTTTCTTTATCACCCTCTTCGGGAATTCGCCGATTACCTATACACTCGCTGCTGTAGCCACGATTTTAGTCTGTTACCGGCTCAAGCTACATGCCGGCTTGCTCGTAGCTACGTTGACAGCCGTCGCGATGGTGGAAGTCATCCACGATCACTTCTTGATCTCTTTTTTCATCCGATTGGGGACGACGACGATCGGGTTGCTCGTTTCGACCGCAGTCAATATGCTCGTGTTCCCGCCAAACTATCGGAAAGACATTCTGCGGAACATCCAAAGCATCAGTGAGCGCGCAGGAAACATGCTGGAACACACATTCCGCACGATCCTGTTTGATGGGAATGCCAACCTCCAAGAGGACCGGGAAATCGTGAAGCAGCTGACGACGGAAATCAGGAAGACAGAGACATTAATCCATTTCCAGCGGGATGACCTCAGTCTTTACCCTTGGGTTCGTAACCGGGAAGCGGAGCTTCGCATGGTGGAAAGGCAATTGCTGTTCTTACATAATCTTGAGTTCCATTTAAATGCGATCCTTCGTGTCCCGCCGCAAGACATCCAGTGGACAATGGCGGAGCGGAACATTATTATGCATGCCGTAACGGCGCTTGCAAACGACCTGAAGAATT
>DATHVY010000392.1:0-8608 GCA_035461045.1 Planococcus sp. (in: firmicutes) | reverse complement strand
TGGCACCATCACTTCTTCACCGTCGCGGAGGATCCGCGCCTGTTTCGCCTGCAAGTTCAGAAGTTTGGAGATGGCCATCGTGGTCCTGCTTTTCGCACTTGTTTCCAAGTACTTTCCAAAAAGCACTAATGTGATGATGATTGCACTTGTTTCAAAATACAAATGTGGCATATATCCCGGGTTGCCTATGGTCAAATAACCTTCATAAACACTATAAAAGTAGGCTGCACTTGTACCGAGGGCAATAAGAACATCCATATTCGCTGCTCCGTTGCGCAAGTTTTTGTACGCCCCTACATAAAACTGCCAACCAATGATGAATTGAACCGGTGTCGCGAGTGCCATCTGGAACCATGGGTTCATAAAGATCATCGGCAAATTCATGCCAAACAGATGAACCAGCATGGTGAGCAGCAACGGTGCTGTCAGAAGTGCAGAAATCACCAGTTTCGTTTGCATCTTACGCAATTGTTTCTCTTTACCGGATTTTTTTTCCTCGTTGTCAGCTTTCGCTTTGGCATCATAGCCAAGATTCCGAATTTTATCGATAAAATCCTGCTCAGTGACCAAGCCCGGATCGTATTCAATCGACGCTGTTTCTGTTGCCAGGTTGACCGTGGCATGTTTGACTCCGCCTTGCTTGTTCAACACCTTTTCGATTCTCGTTGAGCAAGCTGCACATGTCATACCCAAAATATCAAAATCGACGGTTTCAGTTTGAACGCCGTATCCCAATTTTTCCACTTTGGAGACAATGTCGTCATATGAAACGGCCTCCGGATCGTAATCGACTGTCGCTTTCTCGGTCGATAAGTTGACTTGTGCTTCGACGCCATCCATTTTGTTCAGCACTTTTTCAATTCGACTGGAACAGGCTGCACAAGTCATGCCTGTAATTCCAAGTGTTGAATGTTTAGATTCACTCATACTAGATCCCCCTTACTTTGCAAACTGCTTCATGACGTTCATCAGTTCATCTATTGTTTCATCGCCATTGCCGGATTTAACAGCATCACTGACGCAATGCTTCATATGGCGCTCAGCCATCGAAAAGCCCACGCCTTTCATTGCCGCGTTGATCGCGCTGATCTGCACCAAGACATCGACGCAATAGCGGTCATCATCAATCATTTTCTGAATGCCTCGCACTTGCCCTTCAATCCGTTTCAAACGGTTAAGCAGGGCCTGTTTTTCTTGATCTGAACGAGGTGTCATATGTTGAGTGTGTGAATGCACTTCCATACTGCTCTCCCCCTTTTAACTCTTGACAATACTATACCCCCCTACAGTATTAAAAGTCAAACAAAAAAATACAACCTCGAGGTTCAGATTGTATTTAAACCACCTCCCCTGTGTTTGCAGAAGCCTGTTTAGCTAGTTCTTTCCGGCAATTTTTCGCCGATCTCCAACACATCGCTGTCAACTTGCATGGTTTCGGGGTACTTGATTCCGGCTCCCGTGTTCAAAGCCACAATCTTATCGCCAGCTTCAAGCCAGCCAGTTTCTTTCAATTTTCGAATCGCCGAGAAAACAGCAGCTCCTTCCGGGCAGATGAACGCTCCTTCCAAACGGGCAACTTCTCTTTGTTCCTTTAACATTTCCGGATCGGTTACAGCAATTGCGCAGCCGCTCGTTTTGTATATGGCATCCAGCACCAGAAAGTCTCCGAGCGCCTTTGGAACATTGATGCCAAAAGCCTCCGTCGAAGAATTCGGCCAAAATTCCGATTCCGGCTTTCCTTCTTTCCATGCTTGGACAATCGGGGCGCAGCCTGTCGCCTGAACAGCAACCAATCTCGGGAGATCGCCCTCTATCCAACCGATTTCTTTTAACTCCGTCAGTGCTTTGAATATCCCAATCAATCCAACTCCGCCACCGGTTGGGTAAAGAATCACATCCGGCATTTCCCAGCCCATCTGCTCAGCAATTTCAAGCCCCATGGTTTTCTTTCCTTCAATCCGGTACGGCTCTTTTAAGGTTGAGACGTCATAAAACCCAAATTGTTTTACAGCTTGGGCAACCATTTTTCCTGCGTCACTGATCAAGCCGTTGACCAAGTACAGGTTTGCTCCGGCAGCGGCCACTTCGTTACGCGTGATCTTCGGTGCGTCCACCGGCATGACGATGGTCGATTGAATTCCGGCCCTCGCCGCGTAAAGTGCCCAAGCCGCTCCGGCATTGCCGTTTGTCGGCATGGCGAGTTCTTTGACACCCAATTCTTTTGCTTTGGATACACCTACCGCTGCTCCGCGAGCTTTGAACGTCCCGGTAGGAATCATTCCTTCATCTTTCATCCAAAGATGTTCTACACCCATGTCTTTTGCAATAGCGGGCATGGGAACCAAAGGAGTCATTCCCTCCCCCATCGAAACGACATTGGCTTCGTCTTCTACCGGCAGCATTTCATGGAACCGCCATAGGTCCGGCTTTCTATGTAAGATATCCTCCCGCCTCAAATCTTTTTTCAGCTGCTTCCAGTCATAATCGACTAACAACGGAGAGCCGCAAACGCATAATTGCTGAATCAATGACGAATCATATGTGTTTGAACATTTTGGGCAATGAAGATGAGATATATAGCTGTACTTCACAAAAAACCACTCCTTTCCCTGCATAGCCTTCATTTTAAAGAAAGCGTTCAGAAAACTCAAACTTATTGAAGGTGAAAAGAGGCGCACAACCAGCTTGTGCGCTCTCCACCTTCTCTATTCTCAGTGATTTTTTGACTGATGAGTTTGAATGGTAAATCCAGTAGTCACAAGCGTTTTCATCAGCAATTCATGCATGTGTTCATATCCTTTTTCATTGGGATGGATGGAATCCAGCCAAATCGCCGGATTCTTTCCCATCGGTTCGGTTTTGGAAACAATCACTCGTTTATGGCCGATGGCAGAATTCCAAACCCGAAACAGCAAGTTCGTCAAACCAAAATACTGCACATCTTCTTTCATGGAATTGTATAAGCTATTCTGAACGATTACAACATCTTCGTTGAACTTTAGAATGTACTGATAAATTTTCAAAAGGTTCTTGCGATACCCTTTTTTCAAATTCGAGAATCTGAAAATAATTTCTTTCGCTCCACCGGATTTAAAAGATCGCAGCAGATCGTTTCCTCCTATATTAAGTAGGACAAGATCAGCGGATGCCAGTGCCTCATTCCATTTTCCGGAATCGAGCCGTTCAACCAAACCGCCGCTTGTCAGGCCATTAATACCAAAATTGCTAATTTGGGATTCCGGGAATGTCTCTTTCAGGTGTTTGGCAATTCCTCCCGTTGTCCCGTAACCTAATGCCACAGAATCTCCAAGTATCACGATGCTATTGATGTTTAACGGACTTTGTTGTTTTCGAACTTTATAAAAGGGTAACCCTCTAAAGGGGGCACCCGGATGTCTAAGAAGTTTCATTCGTTTTTTAGCCCCTTTCACGAATGGCGTATCACCATTTTACCACCGTTTTTTAAAATATCGAAACAACTCAATTCGAAACGGATCCGAAAAAAGATTCGAAGAATATTAATGGTTTGGATTCGAAGGGAGTTTTCATATGGAAAGTTTATATTTAGTATTGGGGTTAATTATCCTCGTTATCGGCATCATCGACTTCATGTGGACCACACTTTGGGTAGACGGCGGAGCCGGACCCATCACCAAAAATGTCAGCAAGCTTTTTTGGAAAACATTAAAAAAGATCAGCCAAAGGAACCATGGGTTCTTAAGTTTGTCCGGTCCTTTGTTGTTGTCTTTGACGCTCTTCATCTGGATATCCATGATTTGGCTTGGCTGGACCTTGATATTTGCCGGCAGCGCTGATGCCATCATCAATTCTGAAGGCGAAGGGCCTTTGGCGTGGTCTGAACGCTTTTACTACACCGGTTTCCTCATTTTCACATTGGGGGTTGGCGACTATTATCCATTGAATGGAATTTGGCAAATTGTTTCGATCTTTGCATCCGGTACGGGATTGCTGTTCATCACGTTGGGTGTCACCTACATTCTGAACGTACTGGAAGCTGTCACGAACAAGCGAGCGTTTGCTGACTCCATTACCGGCTTGGCTGATTGCGGAAGTGAGCTCGCCATCAATGCTTGGAATGGCAAAGATTACCATGATTTTGACTTGCTGTTGGATTCGTTATCCTCACAACTGAGCATTTTAACAGCACAGCATAAAGCGTATCCTGTATTGCATTATTATTATGCTCAATCGCAAGACGAAGATTTGCCAAGTGCGTTGGCAATCTTTGATGAAGCTTTGACCTTGATTCACTTGAGCTCACCGGAAAATGTCAAACCCAACAAGCTTCTATTAAAAGAAGCACGTTCTTCGGTCGAAAGCTATTTGGATACATTGACCGCAGCATTTATCATGCCGGCCGAAGAAGTACCGGAAATTGCAACGTTACAAAAGCTGAACGCGGCTGACGTGCCAACTGTTGCTGAAGAAGCATTTCAAAAAGGTTTGCACGAGCTGGATGAGAGACGCAAAAAATTGCTCGCCTTGATCGAAGAAAACGGCCACGACTGGCCAGCAGAAAAGTAACAATCAAAAACCGGCACCCCCCAAATCTTTGGGGGGTGCCGGTTTTGTTATTACTACTAGGAACTGGCTTAAGTTACGCCTGATGCTTTTCAAGGAATTCGAGCATCGTGCTATAAACCGCGATTTCATTTTCTTTTTTGGAGAAACCGTGGCCTTCATCGTCGAGGACCAAATACTCGACGTCGCGTCCCTGTTCTTTCAGTTTCGCGACAATCTGATCGGACTCTTCTTTGACAACGCGTGGATCCTTGGCGCCTTGAATGACCAGCATCGGTTTGACCATCCCATCCAAATACGTGACGGGGGTATCTTTCGTAAACCGTTCTTTGTCCCGTTCCGGATCACCAAGCCAGCGTTCCATGATCGGCTTCCAATGTTCCGGCACCGAATTGACGAAAGTGAACAAGTTGGAAACACCAAAGATATCGACGACGGCTTTGAAATATTCGGAATGGCGGCCGTGTAAAAGCAAAGCCATATATCCGCCGTAACTGCCTCCCACAAGGAATAATTTCTCGCGGTCGGTAATGCCTTGCTCAAACAGCCACTCGATTCCGGCGATGCAATCGAGTCTTGGCCCCTCGCCCCAATCCTGCTCGACGAGTTTCACAAAAGATGAGCCGTAGCCTGTGCTGCCTCTAAAGTTCGGTGCGAAAATCGTGTACCCTCGGTTCAGGAAGCACTGGAACATGGAACGGAAAAACTTTCGTTCCGAAGCCTGTGGTCCACCGTGCGGCCAAAAAATTGTATGGCCATTGTCATTTTCAGGCTTGGCTTTAAATAGCAGCGCTTCGATTTCCATTCCATCGAACGATTGATAGCTGACCACTTCCGGCTCCACCATATCATCTGAACTTAATCCAAGCACACGGTTATTCGTCAACTGTTTCCAGCTGATGCCATCCTGGGACTGAAACACATTATGCGGGACTGTTGCGCTCCTGCCCAAAAGATATAGTGTGCCACTTTTTCCGACATGAAGTTTCTCCAATACGTCAACTGGCGTTCTAAGCTCAGACAAGTCGCCGTTTTGCAGGTCATAGCGATATAGCTTGTCGGTTACGCCTTTTTCAGTGATCAAATAGAAACGCCCGTTTTCTTTGTCCCATTTCACTGAGTCAATGCTTTCGTTTTCAATCTCCAGCACTTTTGAGAAATACTTGCTGTTTAAATCGAATTTGGCCAAATACTTATGTTCACTTTCATAATCCGTCGCAAAGTATATCGATTTCTCATCAGTGAACACCGCTTCGGATACTACGTGTACTTTTTCTGGGTCCGGCGTCAGGGAATGCGTTTCTTCTCCGATACGGACAAAATTGGTAACAAACGTATTAGCGAACGATTGAGAAAAAACGAATGCATTTTCGTTTTCCGACACAGCTGCCAAATAAGTAGGCGCTATGCTGCCTTCGTTCAGCAACTTATCCGTTCCATCTTCTAAGTTGCGCACCTTCGTATTAAGAAATGATGGATTGCCTTCTGAAGTCATATAGTAAAGACGTTTGCCGTCTTCGCTTAAATGTGAATAGAAATATTTTTCTTCCGCTGCACCTTCGATTAATGGCTGCGGCAGTCCGCCTTCAAACGGCAATGAATAGATGTGATGATTCTCGTCTCCATCACTATCAAAACCAGCCAATACATAGCGGTTTTCCGGATCGAATTTGATGAAACTGCTGGAGTCCTCCTGGTGTGCAAACAAGTAAGGAAACGTGTCCGGCAAATCCATTGCCCATAGGTTCATCTTGCCATTCAAGTTCGAACTGAAAATCAGCTTTTGCTCATCGCTGCTGACTGTGAAATTCGTGATGGAATATGTACGGAAAAATTGTTCGACTGTCGGTTTTGAAAATTCAATCATAATTAGCCCCCTGATAATGTATTCAGTATCTTCAAACGCGTTTGAATAATCAAACACATTAATGTTAAGTATACCCTATTTTGGATTTGAGTCCATGCAGATTTGCTGGCCAGATCGCTATTCCAAAAAACCGCCTCCAGTTACGGAGGCGGTGATCACTTCATGTTCAATTCTTTTTTGCCTGGCCTTTGTTGGTTACTATGGTGTAGTTGCCAAACTGGTCGATCTCCAAAGTGAAGGTTCCATCACCCATTGTACCTTGAATGATTTTCCACTTGCCTTTAGTGTCTTCCTTAGCTCCAAATTGAATCTTTATATCATTGCTGACATCAAAGGTCAATGTTGCATCGCCGTTCAGTTTCAGATCGAGTTCTTGCCCGTCGCGGTCAATGACAGTCAGGTTGATTTGACCTGTCAAGGCCGGCCGGCCATCGACTTCCTCATCATCGCCAGAAGCGATATTCAACGAAAAAACTCCAGCGGATGCTTCGGCAATTTGCTGCAGGTTGTCAGCGGTCAAAATCAAATCTGCATTCGGCATGTCGATGACCAAATCTTTGCCGCTTTCCAGCAATTCTGCGACAGTCCCCGCATTGAATTCAATGGTTAACAATCCGTTCTCGTCCGCTTCACCGGCTATCACCACAGCTGTATCTCCTGAAAAATCAGGTTCAGCCAATTGGTCACCCGGAACAACCGGCGCAACGGATTCTTCGTCATCAAAGCTGATTTGCATCAACAGTGGATCGTGATCGGATGCGCGTCCGTGCTCTTCCATGAACATGGAATTGATATGGACCATATCCAGTTCAGCTTGGTGAGCGATGTTGTTGGTTACCAGCATGTGATCCAACACTTGCGAGTTTCCTTGATAATAGTACGAATAGCGGTCCTCCAAAGGCACGTCTTCGACTTTATTAGTCATAACGTCGCCTTTTAACGCTTCAAGAGCTGGCGTGAATTCAAAATCATTCATGTCGCCAGCAACAACCACTTTCAAGTCCGGATCCTGTTCCAGTCCGGCAGCTACGAAACCGTTAATGGCTTTCGCCAACTCAATGCGCTGTGCAACGGAACCTAATCTAGGCGGCTGATTTTTTCCGAATAACGGCTGATCTCCACCTTTCGAGTTTAGGTGAGCCGCAATGACCACCACTTTTTCACCCTGGAAATCAAATTGGGCGGCAAGCGGTTTGCGCGTGCTTGGCATAGCAATGGGCTGGACTCTTCCCGGGTTCAATGCCAATTCCCCATCAACCCAAGTGTTGTCATCTTTTGCAGTGCCAGTCGGCGCTTCTGCGAGTGAAACACGATCTGGGTTGTAAATATAGCCGACGCGGATATTCCCGCCTGGTTGTCCCCCATCTTTGTTGTACTCAGGTGCAATGTCTGTCCATTCATAAGTCGGTCCGCCTGCCGCTTCGATCGAAGCGATGAGACGTTCATAACTTTTGCTAGCATCGCTGTTGCCGGAATCAATCGGACCGTCATTGTCCTGCACTTCGACAAGAGCAACGATGTCCGGTGAATTCAAATCTTTTACGAAAGACTCCCCGATACGAGCAGCTTTGGCATCTGTGGTGTGATTTGGATCAGCGGAGAAGTTTTCGACATTGTAAGTTGCCACTGTCAATTTTTCTTCTGCTGGAACAATCCACGTAGATTCCGGTTCCGTAGCGCCTTCGACAAATTCAGGTAAATCGTCTTCTTTAGCCCACAGCTTGTAATTGCCGAAACCATACCCAAGAACTCCAACGATCTCCCCGCTAAATGAATCTCCGGCTTTTGCAACAAATTTTTCATTGTCAAAATCCACTGTGATTCGCTCAGGATTGTAATTGTCTTCAAAAATTAGGATTCCGTCTTGTTTATGGAAGAACGTGTCTAGTGAATCACCAGCAACCACCACGACTTCTCCGTATTTCTGAGGTCCGATAATCTTTGCATCCGGCACTGCCAAACGCATCAATTCAAGCGACTCCCAAAAATCGATTCCGTCTTCGTGCGGTTCGAACGCTGTTAATCCATCGTTATCGATGATTTTTGTCGGAGGATGGACGTCTACCCCGATTACTAGCGGCTCAGGAAGCGCTGCGGTTCCTGTTTTCACCGTTTCGGTCGCGCGGATGCGCGTGATCGGCAGGTCGCTTGTTCTCATGTCGGAATAGCCTTCCTGGAAATGCTCTTCCACGGTTCCAT
>DATHVY010000391.1:0-4227 GCA_035461045.1 Planococcus sp. (in: firmicutes) | reverse complement strand
AGATACATATCCGATTCTTCGATTCTTACAAAACCGTCGATGGAAGAACCATCAAACATCATTTTGTTGTCCAGAGCTTTATCCAGTTGGGATGTCGGAATTTCAACATTCTTGATAATTCCCAGAATGTCTGTGAACTGTAGACGAATAAAATTAACTTCCTGTTCTTTTACTAATTGTTTAATATCCTCTTTTGTAAACTTGCCCATTCTTTCTTCACACTCCTATAGTTTGTTATCTTAACCCGCTTCAATTAAAGAAGCGGCCTGAATCACCTTGTCGATATCCTGCTTTGTCATAAACGTTTTTAAGCAGCCGCTCCTCACGGAGTATTCTGCGCAGCTCACTATCGCTCAATTGCTTCGGTTCTGCCTTTTCATTTTCAGGCTGTTCCCGTAAGTCATAAATCCTTTTGATCCCAGCGATATTGAGACCTTGTTCCAAAAGTTCTTTGATTTCCAGCAATGTATCAACGTCGTTCAAAGAAAACATACGCTTATTGCCTTCTGTGCGAGCAGGGCTTATTAACTTATGCTCTTCATAGTAGCGGATTTGGCGCGCTGTCAATTCAGTCAACTGCATAACGATGCTGATTGGAAGAAGCGGCATTGTCCGGCGAACCCTGTTCGTCATTTGTTTCACCCTTTTCACTAATTACTACACTTTTCAGTCTATATCATGTTATGAAAAATGTCAAACCAATGTTAGGTTTCCTTACATAAAAAGATTCCCGTACATGGAATACATACGGGAATCTATTTAAATCAAATCTAATTCTTCAAGAGTCTTCACTGAATTTAATACGGCCAATTTAACATGTTCATAAGTTAATCCACCTTGCACGTAAGCGGTATACGGTGGACGAATCGGTCCATCTGCCGTCAATTCCAAACTCGACCCTTGCACAAAGGTGCCGGCTGCCATAATGACATCATCTTCATAACCCGGCATATAAGCCGGTTCAGGAGCAAATTGGGCATTGACCGGTGAGTTCGCTTGAATCGTCCGGCAAAAAGCGATCATTTGATCCGCCGTCTTGAACGAAACCGATTGAATCAGATCCGTTCGCTGGTCCTGGTAATGAGGCGACGTGGTCATACCGACTGAATCGAGCAAAGCTGAGGTGAAAATCGCACCTTTTAAAGCCTGTGCCACGATATGTGGAGCCATAAAAAAGCCCTGATACATATCTGGAAGTGCATTCAATGAAGCACCCGCTTCCCCTCCTATACCCGGCGAAGTCATACGATAACCGCATTTTTCCACTAAACTTTTTTTGCCTGCGATATATCCCCCGATTTTTGCCAAGCCGCCTCCAGGATTTTTGATCAGCGAACCTGCGATCAAGTCTGCTCCGACTTCAATCGGTTCCCGATCCTCTACAAACTCGCCGTAACAATTGTCCACAAAAATGATGGCCTCATGGTTGAGTTGTCTGATCTTTTTCACCATTTCCTCAATTTCACCTATTGTGAACGATGGTCGGGCTTCATAGCCCCTGGAACGCTGAATGGCAATAACTTTTGTCTGGTCATTCAGCGCCGCTCCCACACCTTCCCAGTTGATGTCATTGTCTTCATTCAAATCGATATGTCGGTAACTGATTCCGAAATCTCTTAGGGAACCTGTATCTTCTTTTCCTCCTGAGACAATGGAATCCAAAGTATCGTATGGTTTTCCTGTAATATACAACAATTCATCTCCCGGACGAAGCACCCCGAAAAGCGAGATGGTTATGGCATGGGTCCCCGAAATGATCTGCGGTCGGACGAGGGCTGCCTCTGCCCGAAAAACTTCGGCATAAACACATTCCAACGTATCGCGTCCGTCATCGTCGTAGCCATATCCCGTAGATGGATTAAAGTGGTGGGTGCTCACTTTGTGTTCGTGAAAGGCGTGGAGCACTTTTCGTTGGTTGATAAAAGCGATATCATCTGCCTGTTGCAACTCAGGTCGTATTAACTTTTCAATTTGCTTGATTTTTCCTAACATATTGGTCTCCTTCTATATGTATTCACCACTCTATTATGAACCTTTGCTTGAAATTGCGTCAAATTCTGATACAATTTTTGGAGTTGAAGTTATTGAGAGGAACGTGTGCTATGGCCTGGGAAGTATTAAGCGCAATCGGTACCATAGCATTTGCTGTGTCCGGTGCTATTATAGCAATGGAAGAAGAATATGATATTTTCGGTGTTTACTTGCTCGGAATCGTTACAGCCTTTGGTGGGGGAGCCATCAGGAACCTGCTAATCGGCGTGCCGGTTTCCGCTTTGTGGGAACAGGAAATGATGATTCAGTTAGCGTTGTTTTCCATCACGGTCGTCTTCCTTTTTCCGAACAAATTACTGAGCCATTGGAACCGCTGGGGAAATTTCTTCGATGCCATCGGTTTATCGGCATTCGCCATCCAAGGAGCCCTGTATGCAGTTGAACTTCAGTTGCCGATTTATGCCGTAGTCGTCGCCGCAGTGTTGACTGGATCGGGCGGAGGAATCGTACGGGATCTGCTGGCCGGCCGGAAACCACTTGTTCTGAAAGCGGAAATATATGCGGTCTGGGCGGCCATGGCGGGCCTATTAATTGGTGCTGGGGCTCTGCAGAACGATCTTATGCTATATGTTTTATTCGTGGCCATCACTATCTTAAGGGTTCTCTCATTTGTTTATAAATGGAGATTGCCCACACGGAAGATTTTAAATTCATAAAAAAAGCTGTCATCCGGGATCATAGATATGATCTCGGTGACAGCTTTTTTTAAGCGATTGTTTCTCCTTGCCAGTCCAGCATTCCGCCTTCGATGTTGACTGCTTCAAAACCCTTGCTTTCAAGAAATTCTGCCGCATTGGCACTGCGTCTCCCCGAACGGCAAATAATATGGTAAGTTTCATCTTGGTCCAATTCTGTGAAACGCTCTGGCAATTCTCCTAACGGAATATGTTTAGCTCCCTCAATCATACCCATCGCCACTTCTTCATCTTCCCGTACATCAATTAACTGGACTTTCTGATTGGCTTCAACAATCTCTTGCAATTCTTCTGTCGATATCGATTTCATATGAATCCCCCTAATTTTAATAAGCTTTAAAAAGAATGCTATACATCTGCAGAAAGGCTGTCAACAAAAAGAATCAGCGGACACCGTCCACTGACTCCTCTCCTATTCCTGATGTTCGATGGAAACCGGTTTTGCTGGTGAAAATGTGGAAATGGCATGCTTGTATATGAGCTGCTGTTTGCCTTCCGTTTCAACCAACACTGTAAAATTATCATACGACTTTATAGTTCCTTTTAACTGGAACCCGTTTAAAAGAAAGACTGTTACAAAGATATTGTTTTTACGAAGCTGATTCAAGTAGACATCCTGGATGTTGACTGGTTTCATGTTATTTCCCCCTAAGACTATTGAGCTATATTTTCTCCGTCAATAGTTCAATTCGACGGCTTCTTTCCGTTTCCTGCAAAAACGCTGTAATTTCCTTCAAGTTTTTTTCAGGAGAGTCCAGTGCATTGACCCAGTAAATCGGAAGTTTGTTTTTAAAATAAGTGAATTGGCGTTTGGCATACTTTCTGGAGTTCTGCTGCAAACGCTCAATCGCTTCTTCAAAAGAGCACTTGCCGTCCAGATATGCATAGATTTCCTTATACCCGATTGCCTGAATAGATTGAACATCTCTTAAGTTTTGGTCATGCAATGCTTTCACTTCTTCCAAAAGCCCCTTCTCCACCATCGACTCCACCCGCCTGTTGATCCGATCGTAGAGAATCTCCCTGGGCAGATCAAGTCCGATGATGGCTTCGTTATACATGGGTGAAAGAGCCAGGCTGCGATCCACCTTTTCTCCTTCACCCAAATGGATTTCAAGAGCCCGAAGAACCCGCCTGGTATTATTCGGGTGAATTTCACAACGGGGATCTTGCTTCAATAGTTTTTTGTGCATATATTCTGGACCGAATTCTTCCAATTCCTTATTTAAGCTGTTTCGAAGGGATTCATCCACCTGCCCTTCGGAAAAGCGGTAATCGAATAGGACCGCTTGTACATAAAGCCCTGTTCCTCCGACGATGATCGGCAATTTGCCACGTTTCTGAATTTCCTCGATTTTCTTTCGGACCAACTGCTGATATTCCGCCACAGAAAAAGCTTCTGCTGGATCTTTGATATCCAACAAATGATGCGGAATGCCCTTCATCTCATCCGGAGTGATCTTCGCAGTGCCGATCGACA
>DATHVY010000390.1:0-3387 GCA_035461045.1 Planococcus sp. (in: firmicutes) | reverse complement strand
TCGGACGAAATCTATGAAAAGCTAATTTATGGAGATTCCGAACATATTTCCATTGCCCAACTTTCTGAAGATGCAAAAGCACGAACGCTGGTGATCAATGGAGTTTCGAAATCGCATTCCATGACAGGCTGGAGAATCGGTTATGCTGCAGGCGATGCTGAATTGATCAAAGCGATGACGGACCTGGCAAGCCATTCGACATCCAATCCTGCAACAACATCCCAATATGCAGCTATCGAGGCTTATAATGGACCGCAGGACACAGTTGAAGAAATGAGATTGGCATTTGATTCGCGTTTAAAAGCAGTTTTGCCGAAGCTAGAAGCGATTCCCGGATTCACAGTGGTTCGGCCACAGGGAGCATTCTACCTATTGCCGGATGTTTCAGAAGCGGCCCAGAAGACTGGATATGCTTCAGTGGATGAATTTGTCGAAGGTTTGTTGACAGAAGCGAATGTGGCAGTCATTCCAGGTTCAGGGTTTGGTGCCCATTCAACAATACGCTTGTCTTATGCGACTTCATTGGATGCATTGATGGAAGCTGTCGAGCGGATCCATGAATTTGTACTGTCAAAATGGAACGATTAATCGGATTATATTATTTTGGAGGCTAGTATGAAAAAAATTACGATAGCTGAAATGGCAAAATACAATGGACAAACAATTAAATTAGGCGCTTGGGTTGCAAACAAGCGTTCAAGTGGAAAGATCGCTTTCCTACAACTGCGTGACGGTTCAGGATTTGTACAGGGCGTTGTCGTAAAAGCAGAAGTCGGAGAAGAACTGTTTGCGACGGCGAAGTCGTTGACTCAAGAGACTTCCTTGTACGTAACGGGGGAAGTAAAGGCGGATGAACGCTCATCTTTCGGTTTTGAATTGGCGGTAACGGATATTCAAGTGATCCACGAAGCGAAAGATTTTCCAATCACACCTAAAGAACACGGTACCGAGTTTTTGATGGACAACCGTCATCTGTGGCTGCGTTCAAGAAAGCAACATGCCATCATGAAAGTCCGGAACGAAATCATCCGTGCAACTTATGAATTCTACAACGAAAACGGCTTTGTAAAAGTGGATCCACCTATCTTGACCGGGTCTGCTCCTGAAGGCACTTCCGAGTTGTTTGCAACGAAGTATTTTGATGAAGATGCTTATTTGTCCCAATCAGGTCAACTTTACATGGAAGCGGCTGCGATGGCGCTTGGAAAAGTGTTTTCATTCGGACCCACTTTCCGGGCTGAAAAATCCAAAACCCGCCGCCACTTGATCGAGTTTTGGATGATCGAACCGGAAATGGCTTTTGTTGAGCATGAGGAAAGTCTTGAAGTCCAAGAACAATATGTTGCACATTTGGTGCAATCTGTTTTGAAGAATTGTCGATTGGACCTTGAACGATTGGGCAGGGATACATCGAAACTAGAAAAAATCGTTGCTCCATTTCCGCGTATTACGTATGATGAGGCCATCGAGTGGCTGAATACCAATGGGTTTGAAGATATCAAATGGGGAGAAGATTTTGGTGCCCCGCACGAAACGGCTATTGCAGAGAGCTATGATATGCCGGTCTTCATCACGAACTATCCAAAAGCGATCAAACCTTTTTATATGCAGCCTCATCCTGAGCGGGATGATGTCGTTTTATGTGCGGACATGATTGCTCCTGAAGGATATGGAGAAATCATTGGCGGCTCTGAACGGATCTATGATTATGAATTGATGAAAAAACGGATTGAAGAACACGGACTTGACGAAAAAGCGTATGCTTGGTACTTGGATTTGAGTAAATACGGTGCAGTTCCCCATTCAGGTTTTGGCCTCGGTTTAGAAAGAACCGTTGCATGGCTCAGCGGCGCAGAACACATTCGTGAATCCATACCATTCCCGCGTTTGTTGAACCGTTTGTATCCATAAAAAATTAGTGCCAGCAAAATATAATGTACGTTCAATATGAATAGAAGGGTGGTTGGGATATGCAACAGCCGAATCGATTGCAAACTTGGATCGAGCAGGGGAATGTAGACATTTCCCAGCTTTTTTTTCAGTTTTATAAAGAGTTGAAGATTTCGGATGATGAAGCGATGCTGCTGCTGCACGTCCATGCTTTTCAACAACAAGGAAATCATTTTCCCACACCTGATGAACTCGGTGCGAGAATGGCGGCATCCCAAAAAAATGTCACGACAATGCTTCAGAAACTTATGCAACAGGGCTATTTCGCTATCGAACAGGAAACAGACCAGGAAATGATAAATGAACGGATTTCGCTTCAGCCTTTGTGGGACCGCTTGTTGGATTGTGTGTATAAAGAACAGCATGATGACCAGGAACAAGAGAAGAAGAGTCTGGAAGGTGAAGTTTTCCAGTTGTTTGAACAGGAATTCGGGAGATTTCTTTCTCCGATGGAAATCGAGACGATTTCCATGTGGATGGACCAGGACGGACACACACCGGATGTCATCCGGATGGCTTTGAAAGAAGCCGTTATATCTCAAAAAATCAGCTTGCGCTATGTAGATCGTATTTTGTTTGAATGGAAGAAAAAAAACATCAAAACATCATCACAAGTGACCAAACACGCAAGTTCCTTCAGGGAAAAAAACGTTCATATTCAGCCTGTTGAGAACACAACAAAAAAAGTTCAGTTTTATAATTGGCTGGAAGATCGCAATTAGAGGTGATTGACTTGATGACAAAAAAAGAGTGGCTAAAATGTTTAGAGGAAATGGATGACATGTTTCCGGATGCTCATTGTGAACTTGTTCACCGCACTCCATTTGATTTGTTGATTGCTACACTATTGTCTGCCCAATGCACAGATAAATTGGTCAACAAAGTGACGGCGGATTTGTTTCAAAAATATCATACACCTGAAGATTATATTTCAGTGCCTCTAGAAGAATTGGAGCAGGATATTCGGTCCATCGGGTTGTTCCGCAATAAGGCGAAAAACATCCAGGCTTTGAGCCGGATATTGATCGAGGATTTCAATAGCGAAGTGCCGGCGGACCGGGATACACTGATGACTCTGCCAGGAGTCGGTCGTAAAACTGCGAATGTGGTGGTTTCAGTTGCGTTCGGAATTCCAGCGTTGGCAGTTGATACACACGTGGAGCGTGTGGCGAAAAGGCTGGGGTTAAATCGCTGGAAAGACAATCCTCTGCAAGTGGAAGAAACGATCATGAAAAAGACTCCAGCAGAGGATTGGTCGAAAACACATCATCAAATCATTTTTTTCGGCCGCTACCATTGTAAATCACAAAATCCCGGATGCCATGTTTGCCCGCTGTTCGATCGGTGCAGGGAAGGGCAGAAGCGTTCCAAAAAAGGGCTGGTAAAACGTGACCTTGTTACAGAAGTTAACTAAAGAACAAATCGATCCTTATTTTC
>DATHVY010000389.1:0-3404 GCA_035461045.1 Planococcus sp. (in: firmicutes) | reverse complement strand
AACTTCCCCTTTTTTAAAATCAGCCGGGTCCAGAAGATAAGAAGCCGCCATGATCGCTTTTCTCTCCAGAACGGCAAACTCATTGACGATGCCCAGCTGCTCGGCTTTTCTTGCTTTTTCTTTCAAACGTGCGATTTCGGAACGCAATTCGGGTTCATCCATTTCGCTGTAACGCTTTTCTTCACTCATCTTCGTTCTCCTTTTTTTCTACGTATTCGTTGATCACTTCACCCGGGAAACCTTTTTGAAAGAGATCTTGTTTGACTTTCGACTTGAGCTTGCTGCCTGACAATTTATTGCTGTGCTTTTTCCATAACTTGTCTCCTTGCACAGCCACGATATCCAGCCATTGGTCTTCGTCTTTTTCAAGTTCCAGCTGCTCAATCGCCTGTTTGATCAAAGGATAGGAATAACCTTTTCTCATCAGCGAATCATTGATTTTCTGCTTGATCTGACTCGGTGTCTTCATACCCTCTTTCGTGGCAATCTTTTCCGCAAGGCCTAAGGCGACCTCCAATTGTTCTTCTTCTGAATAGGAATCTAAGACGTCTTTTTGCATCTGTTTATCAATTCCTTTCGTTTGCATCTCCTGCTGGATGGCTTTTGGTCCTTTTTTGCCAGATTTTATCTGTGTTCTCATAAAGGCCTCCGAAAACGCCTGATCGTCCAGGAAATTATGGGTATACAATTTTTTGACCGCTTCATCGATCACAGCTTCGCCAAATTCTTTTTCTTTCAGTTTTTTGCGCACTTCGCCTTCGCTTCGCATGCGGAATCCCAAATAATGCAACGCTTTGTTATACGCTTTGCGGACCTGGTCCTCGAAGACCATTTCCTCTATAGTCCACTGGTCGATTTCTTTCCCCTTAGTGAGCTGGTACCTCACAAGCACCGCTTCGTCCACACTGAACGCAAATTTATCCTCAAAGAAAATATTATACCTTTCAGGATTGTTTTTGCCGCGTGTGATTTTACTGATGATCGGCATTTATCGGCACCTCTCTTCTTCTCATATTATACACCTTTAAGGCTTGTATTTGCATAGCCGAACCGGTTTCAGGGTAAGATATAGAAAATGGAGGCGATCTACATGAAAATAGCGATAACAGGAGGAACCGGATTTGTCGGCAAAGAACTGACTCGGTTCCTTATTGAAAATGGTGATGAAGTATTCATCTTGACGAGAAGCCCTAAACCGAGCACTCCCCAGGTTACTTATGTGGAGTGGCTTAGTAAAGGATCCGCTCCTGCTGAACAGTTGGAAGGCATTGATGCTATAGTCAATCTGGCCGGATCTTCGATCAACGATGGCCGCTGGAGCAAGGAACAGCAATGGGATATCTATGACAGCCGAATGACTGCAACTAAGGAAATTCTCCGCATTATCGCGGAACTTGATCAAAAACCGAAGGTGCTCGTCAATGCGAGTGCAGTCGGAATCTACCCGGCATCAGAAAATGTCACCTACACGGAAGCATCTGCTGATGTGGGAACTGACTTTCTGGCGAAAACCGTAGTGGACTGGGAAAAGCTCTCTTCTGAAGCCGAACAATTCGGGGTACGAGTGAATTTTGCGCGTTTTGGCATTATTCTTGGCAAAGAAGATGGCGCACTTCCCTTGATGGCGCTGCCCTACAAAATGTTTGCAGGCGGCACAGTAGGCACCGGCAATCAATGGTTGTCCTGGGTTCATATCAACGATATTGTCCGTGCAATACATTTTGCTATTGTTACTGAAGAACTGTCCGGCCCATTCAATGTCACTGCTCCGAATCCGAAACGGATGAAAGAATTCGGCAAACAATTGGCAAAAGCACTAAACCGGCCACACTGGATTCCCGTTCCTTCATTTGCCCTGAAAGCAGCGCTCGGCAAGAAAAGCCGACTTGTTCTTCAAGGACAGCGGGTGCTTCCCGAAGTACTCGAACGCCATGGTTTCCAATTTCAATTCCCTGACCTTCAATCCGCACTGGCTGATCTGTACAAATGAGTCTATAATGGAGGGATGATCCAACGAAGGACGTGCATATATCATGAAGGAAAAACCAATTATTGAAGAAGGTCAAAAATTCCCTTTGACGATCAAACGGCTTGGAATAAACGGTGAAGGCATCGGATTTTTCAAACGCAATGTCATTTTTGTCCGAGGTGCGCTGCCCGGTGAAGAAATAACCGCGCAGGTGACCCATGTCAAAAAGAACTTTGCTGAAGCCCGCATGGTCAAATTACGGAAGGCTTCCGAACATCGCCAGACTCCGCCCTGCCCCATCTACGAAGCTTGTGGCGGTTGCCAAATGCAGCATATGACCTATGAGCAGCAACTGGTCGAAAAGCGCGATCACGTGGTGCAGGCGCTCGAACGTTATTTGAAAGGGACAACTGTCCACATTGAACAAACAATCGGCATGGAAGACCCATGGGCCTACCGCAATAAAAGCCAGTTCCAAACGCGATTGCAGGGCTCAAAAGTCATTGCAGGCTTGTTTGCAGAAGGCTCCCATCAGTTGCTTGATATCGAGGAATGCCTTGTGCAGCACCCAGATACTACGGTAATCACCAATGCAGTTAAACGTATACTCGAAGAACTGAAGATGCCGATTTACGACGGCAAGACCATGGGAGGCATCATCCGGACCATCGTCGTCCGAACCGGCGTCGAAACCGGCGAAATCCAATTAGTGCTTGTCACGACGCGCAAAAAAATTCCTCAGTTGGAATTATTGCTTGAAAAACTGAAAAACATCGACATCAATTTAGTATCCATCACCCAGAACATCAATAAAGAAAAGACCTCCCTCATATTCGGAGATGAAACAATCACGCTGTACGGCAAAGATACGATCCACGAAAAGCTTGGAGAATTGGCGTTCGATTTGTCGGCGCGGGCGTTTTTCCAGCTGAATCCGAAACAGACCGTGAAGTTATATGATGAAATCAAACGCGCCGCGAAGCTGACCGGGACTGAAAAAGTGGTCGATGCCTATTGCGGTGTGGGCACTATCGGCCTTTGGCTAGCAGACGGCGCCGGCGAACTTCGCGGAATGGATATTGTACACGAAAGTGTTGTAGACGCCAAAGCCAACGCGAAAAAGCAAGGCGTGCAAGCGAAATATGTTACAGGGACGGCTGAGAAGTGGCTGGAACTCTGGAGCACGGAAGGTTTTATACCGGATGTTCTAACGGTGGATCCTCCGCGGACCGGGCTCGGCGATTCGTTATTGCAAACAATATTGAAGGTACAACCGAAGCGCTTTGTCTATACGTCCTGTAATCCATCCACTTTAGCGAAGGATCTGCAGCAATTGACGAAAATCTACAATATTGAATATATACAACCTGTTGATATGTTCCCTCAAACAGCTCAAGTTGAAGCTGTGACTTTGTTGGAAAGAAAATAGAAGAAA
>DATHVY010000388.1:0-13926 GCA_035461045.1 Planococcus sp. (in: firmicutes) | reverse complement strand
AGTCTATAGCAGTCCCGCTTCTTCCAGTGCCATCGGTTTGTAGAAAAGGAACCCTTGCCCGATTCGGCAGCCGAGAGCCAGCAAGATATGCCTTTGTTCCTCGGTTTCAATTCCTTCCGCCACTACCTGCATACTCAAGTTTTCAGCAAGCTGGATGATGGTGCGGACAATGGCCAGCGTTTCTTTTTTGTGCATATTGACGATGAACGATCGATCGATCTTGATTTCGCTGACCGGCAGTTTCTGCAAATAGCTCAAAGATGAAAAGCCTGTGCCAAAATCATCGACCGAACTGTTAAAACCATAATCTTTCAATTGCCTAAAAACTTTCTGGGCCGTATCGATATCGATAAAGCCGATGCTTTCTGTAATTTCCAGTTGAATCCACTTGGGATCGATGCCGTATCTCTCGGCACTGTCGACCAAGAGGCTGACAAAAGAATGATGGAAGAAATGCTCTGCCGAAAAGTTGATGGCGACTTGCCTCAGCGGCACACCCGCGTCTTGTCTGCTTTTGAGCCAGACCATCACGCGCTCCAGAATGTTTTCTTCCAGCAATTGAATTTTTCCGTTCTTTTCTGCGGCCGGGATGAAAATGCCGGGCGATACATTGCCCAGTTCCGGAGAAGTCCAGCGGGCCAAAGCTTCGAAGCTTAATATCTCGCCTGTTTTCATATCCACTTTCGGCTGGAGATGGACGTTCACTTCGTCCTTCCGGAGCGCAACCGTCAGTTCATTCGCCAAGCGCAGATCCCTCATCATAAATTCATCGTGCTCGTTTTCAAAATAGCAGATTGTTTCACCTTTGCGCAATTTCGCCTTCGAGAGTGCGCTGTCTGCAAAACGAATCAGTTCTTCCGCATCCTGTTGCTTCGGCGTGATGATGGCAACTCCCATTTTCAATGTCAGGAATAAATCCATGTCATCCACTAGAATCGGCTCCAGAATACATTGCTTCATATCTTCCAAGTGATCCGGTATCTGATCCAGCGGCGTCAAGCTCAAAACAGCAAGAGTCGAATCCGAAAAGCGGGCGACCACTTTATCTGAAGCCAAATTGGTTCTGATCAAGCGTTTGCCCAACTCTCCGATCAGCAAGTCACCTTCACGATGGCCATATTGATCAATCACCCGAATAAACTCATCGGCTGCAATAAAAACAATAAAACCTTCTTCTCCCGCTTTCAACAGTTCGTTCATCTCACTCAAAAAGTAGTTGCGGTTCGGCAAGCCTGTCTGGCTGTCTGTATAGGCCAACTTCAGCATTTCTTCCTGTTGGCGTGAATATTTGACCGTCAATGCGATGATGGATGAGAATTGCTGCATAAACTCCAACTCTTTGCTGCTTGCTTCAATGGGAGATGAGAAGTAAATGGCGAATGCACCAATTGCTTCCCCTTCAGAGTTGATGACTGGATCTGACCAGCTGGCGACCATTCCGGACGCTTCCGCTAAGTGGCGCAAATCCTGCCATAAAGCATCAGTTGACATATCATCGACCACGACCGTTTCTTTCCGGTGAAAGGCCGCACCGCAAGTGCCCGTCCATTCATTGGCCTTCACGCCATTGATCGAGTCCGAGAATTTTTTCGGGAGAGAATTTCCAGCTGCCAGTGTAAAGCATTCGGTATCATCGATCAGCACGACGGAACATTTTGCTCCATCCGGAAAAAACGATTCCGCACGGTTGCATATATTTTGCAGAAGATAGCTTAACATGTATCCTTTTTCAATGCCGATATAGGTTTCCTGCTGCAATTTTATGAGAGCTTCTGCTCTTTTGCGTTCTGTGATGTCTTTTTGCAGCAACAGAGTGAATGTAAAGTTTCCTTTTTGCACAACCAATGGCTGTACCGTGATTTCGTTCCAAAAAGGTGCGCCGTCTTTATGGTAATTGACGATTTCAAAAACTCCTGCCTGATTAGCGAGTATGCTCTCCCTGATTCGGAAACTTACTGCGGGATCTGTTTTGGGACCGTGCAGAAATCTGCCATTCCGTCCCAGAATTTCCTCTTCCGAATAACCGGTCATGGTACAAAAAGCTTCATTTGTATAGACAATCGGCAGGTCTTCCATCTCGGAATTCACCACTAAAAAGCCGGTTTTGAACTCAACACCCAGGCGCTTCAGCCAGTTTATAATTACTCGCTTATCTCTACTCATCTCTTTTGTATGCATGCAACGTTCCTCATTTCCGTTATGTATAGCGAGAAAAAACAGCTGCCCACAAATTAGCTGTTGGCAACTGTCTTCCCTTATTTGTACAGTGGGAAACTAGCTGTCAGTTTCGCAACACGCTCAGACGCTTCTTTTTTCACTTGCTCATCTTCCGGATTTTTCAGAATGCTCGCCATGATAGAAGCGATTTCTTTCATTTCCGGTTCTTTGAATCCGCGTGAAGTCACGGCCGGTGTGCCCAATCGGATTCCCGATGTGACAAACGGACTTTGTGGGTCAAACGGGATGGTGTTTTTGTTGGTAGTAATTCCCACTTCATCAAGTGCATGTTCTGCAACTTTGCCTGTCAAATCAAGCGAACGGAGGTCCAACAGCAACAGGTGATTATCCGTGCCGCCTGAAACCACATCAACGCCTTCTGAAATGATGGCTTCTGCAAGTGCTTTCGCGTTTTTCACTACTTGCTCGATATACGTTTTAAATTCAGGCTGCTGCGCTTCGCCGAACGCCACTGCTTTGGAAGCGATGACGTGCATTAAAGGGCCGCCCTGGATTCCTGGGAAAATGGTTTTATCTATTTTTTTCGCAAATTCTTCTTTGCACAGAATCAAGCCGCCACGTGGGCCGCGCAATGTCTTATGAGTTGTGGAGGTTACGAAATGTGCGTGCGGGACCGGATTCGGATGAGCACCGACAGCGATTAACCCTGCAATATGGGCCATATCCACCATCAAATAAGCGCCGACTTCGTCTGCAATCTCGCGGAATTTCTCAAAATCAAGTTCGCGTGAATACGCGCTCGCTCCAGCGACAATCATTTTCGGCTTGTGTTCTTGAGCCGCCTTACGGACTTCATCATAATCAATCCGTTGAGTTTCACTGTCCACACCGTATTCCACGAAATTATATTGCATTCCGCTGAAGTTGACTTTGCTGCCGTGTGTCAGATGCCCGCCGTGATTCAAGTTCATGCCGAGAACGGTGTCGCCTTTTTCGAGAATGGCCGTGTAAACCGCCATATTGGCCTGTGAACCGGAGTGTGGCTGAACATTTGCATGGTCTGCGCCAAAAATCTCTTTTGCACGGTCTCTTGCGATGTTTTCAACCACATCGACAAATTCACAACCGCCATAATAGCGTTTGCCGGGATAGCCTTCTGCATATTTATTCGTCAAAACAGATCCTTGCGCATCCATTACTGTTTGAGAAACGAAGTTCTCTGAAGCGATCAATTCGATGTTCGCTTCCTGACGGTCTTTCTCTGCGTTCATAGCTTCATATACTGCCTGGTCCTGTGCCTTAATCAATTCCATCCGTATATCCCTCCTGTGTTTGAACAAGCTCTCGTTTATAGCTTGCGCGTTCTCCGCCGATCAATTTCGGCCGTGTGGTTGCCGCTGAAACAATTGCATCCCCTATTAGTTTAACAGAAGTGCGCAGCGGTACGGCGACTCTTTTTAAATGCATGCCGATCATGGTTTGTCCGATATCAATCCCGGCATGGGCCTGAATTTCTTCAACCACAACCGGATCTTTCATATTCAAAAATGCATAAGCGCTCATTGAGCCCCCTGCTTGGAACACGGGAATGACTGAAACGGGTTCCCATCCATACTTTTCCGCCGCCTGACGTTCAATCGTCAAGGCCCGGTTAATATGTTCGCATCCTTGAAAAGCCAAAAAGATGCGATGGCGGGAGGCGAATTTATCCAGGGTTTCATATAGGCTTTCTGCGATATCAAGCCCTCCACCTGTACCAATCCGCTTTCCAACAATTTCAGAAGTCGAGCAGCCGACTACAAACACCTGGCCTTTTCGGAATTCAATCTGCTGCTCCAGTTCACTCAAGGTTTCCTCCAGCTGCAATTGCCATAATGTCTGCATATCGACCACTCCTTATTGTTCTAGCTCAGTGATTTTTTGTACGCGATTTTCGTGGCGTCCGCCTTCATATTCTTCAGTCAGCCATGTTCTTGCGATCTCACGTGCCAAACCAGGCCCGATCACGCGCTCTCCCATTGCCAACACATTGGAATTATTGTGGCCGCGAGTCGCTTTTGCGCTGAATAGATCATGCACTAAAGCACAGCGGATTCCTTTGACTTTATTCGCAGCGATGGACATGCCGATGCCGGTTCCGCAAATCAGGATTCCGCGATCGAATTCTCCACTAGCGACACCTTCCGCAACGGGTTTTGCATAATCCGGATAATCCACCGAATCATCTGTTTGAGGTCCAAAGTCCTGATAGTCCATGCCCAACTCATTTAAAAGATTCACAACTTCTTTTCTTAAATTATTGCCGCCATGGTCTGACGAAATACCAATCTTCATTAAAGAACCCTCTTTTCTTTGATTAGCACAGGAAATGCTGTAAATCCCTGTTCATTTCTTTCATTTTAACATCAAAACTCAAAAAAACATACAAACCAGCTATTGTTGAAATGAATAAGGCTTATAACCGTTTTTTATCTGAACTTTTTAGGAATTGGAAATAAAAGTTTAGTGGGAATAATCTTCATTCGCTTTGTGATTTTTTCTACTTCAACAGGCAAATCATTGATGCCTAGCCGCTTCTCGGCTTTGGGGAAGGCTTTCGTCGCGAGCCAGGCAGCTGCGCCGCCAGTCTCACCACTTCGCCCACCCCGGGTGCGCCGAGTTGCTGGAGCGTGGGGTTCTAATCTTTGGTGGAGGTGGATCGCAGCTTCACTTTCTTTTAAGGAGAGTTTTAGGTGGTGGCTGCTGGTCGCAGGCGCCCAGCTTCTTACAATCGGTTGAAATATTCAGAGAGATCCCCCCTTTTTGATCAACTTCTCAAAACCTTTTTCATCTACACTCCAGGTTGAATTCTTAACAGGCACTTTCGAGCTTTCATCAGGTACTTTCTCCACCTCATCAGGCACTTTCACCTCCTTCCAGCACTTTTCGATTCCTATCAGGCACTTTCTTCAAGCACTTTTCGATTCCTATCAGGCACTTCCACCTCTTCAACAGGCACTTTCGAGCTTTCATCAGGCATTTTCTTAGTCTCAACCAGCACTTTCACTTTCTTCCAGCACTTTTCGATTCCTATCAGGCACTTCCACCTCTTCAACAAGCACTTTCGAACTCCCATCAGGCACTTTCTTGTTTCTAACCAGCACTTTCACTTTCTTCCAGCACTTTTCGATTCCTATCAGGCACTTTCACCTCTTCAACAAGCACTTTCGAGCTCCCATCAGGCACTTTCTTAGTCTCAACCAGCACTTTCACTTTCTTCAAGCACTTTTCGATTCCTATCAGGCACTTCCACCTCTTCAACAGGCACTTTCGAGCTGTCATCAGGCATTTTCTTAGTCTCAACCAGCACTTCCACCTCTTCAACAAGCACTTTCGAACTCCCATCAGGCACTTTCTTGTTTCTAACCAGCACTTTCACTTCCTTCCAGCACTTTTCGATTCCTATCAGGCACTTTCGAGCTTTCATCAGGTACATCACTAAGCCCATTTTGAAAAATCCACCGCGCTTCACGAAATCCACTGTATTTATTTGTCCACATAAAAAACCGCCGGCAACGAGGCCGGCGGTCCACTTTATTCTTCTTCGATCATATCAGCCAATCCATCGATCAGGCGGTGCAGTTCGGCAAAGGTCTGTTCATATGCCGCAAGCGGTCCGCCGTATGGGTCGCTGATATCTCCAACGGAGCCTTCGACAAATTCTTTCAGGGTGAAAATCTTGTCCGAAGAGCCCGGGTAGTTTTGCACCAACAGGCTTTTGTGGGAGTTTGTCATGGTCAGCACCAGACTTGCCCAGTCAAGGTCTTCGGGCCGCAATTGCTTTGATATGTGTTGGAAATCGATGCCGTGAGCATCCAAGACAGTCTGGGCATTTGCTGATAATGGCGCTGTGCCTGCAAATAGGCCGGCAGATTTCACAGAGACGCCTTCCAATTCCTTCGCAGCAAAAATGGCTTGTGCCATCGGGCTTCTGCATGTATTACCTGTACAAATAAAGAAGATCTTCATCTTTGCACCTGCTTTCTGATGAATTTAACAGAACCACTTATGGTCGGCCGCTTTTTCAAGCCGGTTCATAAGGGCTTCACGGTCCCGGTCATCCTGGAGAACGGACGCTAAAATCAAATCCGCTTCCGTTGCATCGCATTGACGCAGGCTATCGTAAAGCCTGGCGGTGGTTATGGGAAATTGATAATCGGCTTGCGGGTATTCGTTGTTGCTTAAAACAGCGACTTTCCTGCCTTTTTCATGAAGATATGCAATGGCTTTATTCACCAATTTTTCATCATTCTCAATAAGATATACCGGCGTGTCCGGTGCGTAATGAGCATACTTAATGCCGGGTGATTTGGGGGCATTGCCCTGCAACTCGCTGGATAACCGGACTTTCCCAATCACCGACTCGATCTGTTCTTTTGTCACGTGGCCTGGACGCAGGATCACCGGAGGCTCACATGTCATGTCCAGGACGGTGGATTCAATGCCGATTTCTGTGGCTCCCCCGTCCAGTATCAAAGGAATTTTGCCATTCAAATCGAAAAACACATGCTCAGCCTTCGTCGGACTTGGCTTTCCACTTGTATTCGCACTTGGCGCCGCAATCGGGAGTTTCAGACGCTTCAAGAAATTCAAGGCTACCGGATGATCCGGCACACGTATTCCGACTGTCGGCAACCCTGCGGTCACATTTTCCGCCAGCGTATCCGGTTTCGATTTCAGCACCAGGGTCAATGCACCCGGCCAGAAAGCTTCCATGCACTGAACGGCTTTGTCGCTAACCGTTTCGGTAAATGCCAGCGCACTGTCTTTGGAATCGACATGGACGATGAGCGGATTATCCGCCGGCCGGCCTTTCGCTGAAAAAATCTTGTCAATGGCAAGAGGGTTTGTAGCATCGCCCCCCAGACCGTATACAGTTTCGGTTGGAAAAGCCACCACTTCGCCGTTTCTGATCATTTCCACAGCCTGTGAATAAGTTTCTTCTTTATTCACATTTCTGTCCACAAGAATAGTTTTCGTTTCCACGGTAACAACTCCTATTATATAAGCTTTTCGATCATTCTATCCACAATATGTGGATAACTACTCGCGCTTTGTGTGTAACTTGTTAATAAATCAGGTGATAATGCAAAAAACCATCCGATCCCTTTTGTTGATATCTTTTTTTACGTAAACTGCCGCCTGTGGAAAAGATGCGGTCAGCATTCCTTTTACGGCTTCACCTTGTTGATGGCCGATTTCAAAACCGATAATTCCGGGTTTATTGACCAAAGGCGGCAACTGTTCCGCCAGCTTAGCATATATTGCCAATCCGTTGCCAGCGGCGAATAAGGCCTCATGGGGTTCATGATCATGCACAGTATCCGACAAGTCCTTCGCTTCTGAATGTGCGATATATGGGGGATTCGACAGGACCACATCCCATTTGGCCCCTCTAATCGGTTCCGTTAAGTCCCCGTGCAAAAAGGTTACGTCCGCTCCGAGCCGCTCCGCGTTCACTGCTGCGGTTGTCAATGCGGACTCTGAAATGTCAGTCGCTGTCACATCCGAGTGCGGCAGCTCGCATTTCATCGTGATGGCGATGATGCCGCTGCCCGTCCCGATATCTGCAATGGCGGGATTCTCCTTTGCCAGATGCGTGTTGATCAATTTCAGCGTTTCTTCGACCAACTCTTCTGTTTCCGGCCTGGGAATCAAAACAGTGGGATTGACCAGGAATTCACGACCATAAAATTCCTCTTTTCCGGTCAAATGCTGCACAGGTGTTCCTTTTGCATGCAGCTCGACCTTTTGCCAAAAACGATCGAAATCAGCCGCACTCACAGGATCCCTCAACGAAGCCAGCAAGAGTGCCTGGCTCATCCCCAGTTCATGCTGAAGAAGGATTCTTGCCACCGCCTCTTCCCGGTGATGGTCCTTTAAAAAAGAAGAAGCCCTGTTCAGGGCCTCATGTACTCGTATTGAATCATTCATTGTTTAAGCTTTCCATTCTAGCTGATTGCTCTTCAACGATCAAGGCATCTATCACTTCATTCATTTTTCCTTGAAGAATTTGGTCCAGCTTTTGGATCGTTAACCCGATGCGGTGATCGGTCACACGGTTTTGCGGATAATTGTACGTGCGGATGCGTTCTGAACGGTCGCCTGTGCCTACGGCCGATTTGCGGACTGCATCGTATTCTGCCTGAGCTTCCTGCTGGAACTTATCATATACTCGGGCACGAAGCACTTTCATCGCACTCGCCTTGTTCTTGATCTGCGATTTTTCATCCTGACACGTTACGACAGTGTTTGTCGGGATATGCGTCAAACGGACAGCAGACATTGTCGTGTTAACGGATTGTCCGCCCGCTCCTGAAGAAGCGTACGTATCAACACGAATATCATTGTCGTGGATATCTACTTCCACTTCTTCCACTTCCGGCAAACACGCAACAGTTGCGGTGGATGTATGGATCCGGCCGCCCGATTCTGTTTCCGGTACACGCTGCACCCGGTGAGCGCCGTTTTCATATTTCAATTTGGAATATGCGCCTTTTCCGGCCACCATAAAGACGATTTCTTTAAATCCGCCGAGTCCTGTAGGAGATGAATCCATAACCGAGACTTTCCAGCCGTTCGATTCTGCGAAACGAGTGTACATGCGGTAAAGGTCTCCTGCGAACAAAGCCGCTTCGTCTCCGCCTGCAGCTCCGCGTATTTCCATGATGACGTTTTTGTCATCATTTGGATCTTTCGGAATCAATAAAATGTGAAGATGTTCTTCGACTCTCTTCAAGCCGGTCTCCAATTCGTTGACTTCTTCTTTCACCATTTCGCGCATGTCCGCATCCATCTTATCATCGAACATTGCTTTGGCTTCATCCAATTGCTGTTTCAAGTCTTTATATTCGCGGTAAGCTTCCACCGTTTCCTGCAGATCAGACTGCTCTTTTGAATACTCCCGCAGTTTGTTCGTATCTTTGACAGTTTCCGGATCACTGAGCAGTTCGTTCAAACGGTCATATCGATCTTCAACTGATTGTAATCGATCAAACATTGCCATCACCTCTATTTCTTATTTCGATTTTTCATTTACGTTTTACTGTTCGTTAGCTATTTTGAAACTGTTACGCCGGAAGGCACTTCGTGATGGTGACGGCATCTTGGCTCATAGGCTTCGGATGCGCCTACAAGGATGATGGGATCATCAAAACCGGCGGGCTTCCCGTCGATCAGACGCTGCGTCCGGCTGGCGGGAGAACCGCAAACGGTGCAGACGGCCTGCAGTTTGGTCACTTGTTCCGCAATCGACAGCAGCGTCGGCATCGGACCAAAAGGTTTCCCTCTGAAATCCTGGTCGAGTCCGGCTACAATTACGCGGAAACCATGGTCTGCCAGTTTTTGAACATTGTCAACCAGGTTTTCATCAAAAAATTGGGCTTCGTCTATCGCAATCACATCGAACTCGTCAGTGATGAATTCGTGCATTTCATCGGAACGGCCAATCGGCAATGCGATCAGGCTTGTTCCATCGTGGGAGACTACGGCCTCCTCGCTGTACCGGTTATCAAGTTTCGGTTTGAATACCGCAATTTTCTGTTTCGCAAATTGAGCTCTGCGAATCCGCCGGATCAACTCTTCAGATTTCCCGGAAAACATGCTGCCGCAGATCAATTCCACCCAGCCGGTCTGTTTCATGACATACATATCGGTGACCCCTTTCAATCACATTTTCTGTTTAATGAGACCCAAACCTAGTTGGGACTGCCGCTAGTTTATACTGGTTAATCCACTATTTTCAATTAGTAAACGAAAAAATACCCGCCTGGCGATTACGCGCAAGGCAGGCATTTTTTGAAGTTCTTTTGATGGCTTATTCGCTGATTTCTTCTTTTAAGCCGTATTTTTTGTTGAAACGATCTACGCGGCCATCTGCTGCTGCGAATTTCTGACGTCCAGTGTAGAATGGATGACATTCCGAGCAAAGCTCAACGCTGATGTTTTCTTTTACAGAACCTGTAGTGAAAGTGTTCCCACATGAGCAAGTTACTGTAGCTTGTTTGTAATCTGGATGAATACCTGATTTCATAATTTTTTCTCCTCCCGCCCTGAACCATCTGGAACAGAGTTTAATAATCTATTTTTACTATTGCCTTACATGGCTCTTGAGGCCATATATGCAACAGCCTTGTTCAAATCACTCCTATAATAATACCAAATCCTTAGCGCTTTTGCAAGGAATCAAATCATCTTTTTATTGCTGCGATGAGCTTTCATTTCGCTGTCCAACTGCTCGAAGAATTCTTCATTGGTCTTGGTTTGACCAAGCTTTTTGAGGAATCGCTCCCCGAAATCGTGGGAATCTGAGAACGTCTTGCGAATTGCCCAAAGCCGGTCCAGCTGTTTCGGTTCAATGAGCAGTTCTTCTTTCCGCGTTCCGGACTTGCGGATATCCAGTGCCGGGAAGATCCGGCGTTCGGCCAGGCTGCGGTCCAAATGCAGCTCCATGTTGCCGGTTCCTTTAAATTCTTCATAGATCACTTCGTCCATGCGCGATCCTGTTTCGACAAGTGCGGTTGCAAGAATCGTCAAGCTTCCGCCTTCTTCGATATTCCGAGCAGCACCAAAAAATCGTTTTGGACGGTGGAATGCTGCGGGATCGATTCCTCCTGATAACGTACGGCCACTTGGCGGAATCACCAGGTTATAGGCGCGTGCCAGGCGGGTGATGCTATCCATCAGAATGACCACGTCGCGTTTATGCTCCACGAGGCGCATCGCACGTTCAAGAACGAGCTCGGCCACCTTCACGTGATTTTCAGGCACTTCATCAAATGTGGAAGAAACCACATCCGCGTCGACTGAACGCTCGATATCCGTCACTTCTTCCGGACGTTCATCGATCAGCAGCACAATCAGTTCCGCTTCCGGGTGATTGGTGGTGATGGAATTGGCGATTTCTTTCAACAGCATCGTCTTGCCCGCTTTTGGTGGAGCAACGATCAAACCGCGCTGGCCAAAACCGACCGGTGAGACCAAATCCATGATCCGTGTGGACAAGTGGTCCGGTGTCGTCTCCAATCGGATATGGCGATCCGGATATAATGCAGTCAAGCCTGGGAAATGAACCCGTTCTTTCGCCACTTCAGGGTTTTCGCCGTTGACGGCTTCCACCTGCAGCAGCCCGAAATAACGTTCGTTCTCTTTAGGCGGACGCACTTTTCCTGACACTTTGTCTCCGTTGCGCAAATCGAAACGGCGAATCTGTGAAGCGGAAATGTAGATGTCTTGCGAACTCGGAGAATAATTGATTGGTCGCAGGAAACCGAATCCTTCTGATTGAATGATTTCCAGAACGCCTTCCATGAAGAAAAAGCCCTCTTGTTCTGCGCGGGTTTTCAGGATGGCAAAAATCAGTTCTTTTTTCGTCAGTTTGCTGTAGTTTGTCAGTTTGTATTCTTTCGCCAAATTATAAAGTTCTTTCAGCGTCATATTCTCCAAAGCGGAGATGGTAATTGTTGTCATAGATGGACACCACTCTTATTCTTTTTTTGGGTTGATCGGTTCGTTTTTTGAGGATTGTTCGCTGAATGATTCGGAAAGATCTAGTAAGAAGGAGCCCGGCAAAATGCCGGACTCAGTTAGAAGTAGGAATGTTAATCGTTCATTACAAGATTTGGTTTTTTCTTCAAACTATGGCGTCCTTCAACAAAACGGACAGTTCCGGATTTTGCACGCATAACCAGCGTGTGGCTTTCCGCGAAAGAGCCTTTCAGCTGAACGCCTTTGAGAAGTTCCCCGTCAGTGATTCCGGTTGCCGCGAAAATGGCGTCGTCGCCTTTTACGAGATCGTCCATCATCAAGACTTTATCCAATTCCAAGCCCATATCCAAACAGCGCTGCTTTTCTTCATCGTTTTGTGGCATCAGCTTGCCCTGGATTTCACCGCCGAGGCACTTCAGGCCTACAGCCGCGATAACTCCTTCAGGTGCTCCGCCTGTACCAAACAGAATATCGACACCCGTTTGATCAAAAGCGGTATTAATCGCTCCGGCAATGTCGCCATCATTGATCAGCTTGATGCGGGCTCCGGCAGCACGGACTTGATCGATAATATCTTGATGTCTTGGACGATCCAAAATCGTTGCAACCACATCTTCAATGTCCTTGTTTTTCGCCTTGGCTACCGCACGCAGATTGTCGATGACCGGCGCATTGATGTCGATCTTGCCGACCGATTCCGGTCCAACCGCAATTTTATCCATGTACATATCCGGTGCGTTCAAAAGATTTCCGCGGTCAGCAATTGCGAGAACGGCAATCGCATTCCAGCCGCCAGCAGCGACGATGTTCGTTCCTTCAACAGGATCGACGGCAACGTCCACTTCCGGACCATCTCCAGATCCCAGCTCTTCTCCGATATAGAGCATAGGAGCCTCGTCCATTTCACCTTCGCCGATTACAACGACTCCGCGCATCGGAATCGTATCAAAAACCTTTCTCATGGCTTCCGTAGCAGCGTCGTCCGCTTCGTTCTTCAAGCCGCGCCCCATCCATTTAGATGAAGCAATCGCGGCCGCTTCTGTGATACGCACCAGTTCCATTGATAAACTTCGTTCCATAATTCCGATTCCTCCCCTTCAGCTTTCAGTCCCTATTATTGTAGCATATTTCATTGGGCTAAAAGGAAGTCAATTCGCCTCTGTATCAAGCTTTGCGCTTACGCTTGCTACGGGATCGACCGTCTCTTTCCGGATGTCCGCCCCTAGTCCGCGCAGCTTCTCAATGATTGAAGAATAGCCGCGTTCCACATGGTAAATTTCACGAACTTCCGTTTCGCCTTCCGCCAGCAATCCGGCGATGACCAATGCCGCTCCGGCACGAAGATCAGACGCTGTGACAGTAGCTGAGGTAAGTGGAGTCGGTCCATTGATGATGGCCGCACGCCCTTCAACCCGGCCGTTTGCATTCATGCGACGCAATTCATCCACATGTTTGAATCGGGCTGAATAGATGGTATCCGTGATCATCGAAGATCCTTCCGCCTGTGTCATCAATACAGAAAATGGCTGTTGCAGGTCGGTTGCAAATCCTGGGTAAACCAGCGTCTTCACATCGATCGCCAATAATTTCTCCGGCTTCGGAATGTGGATCGACTCTTCGCCTTCCTGGACATCGACGCCCATTTCACGAAGTTTGGCAGTCAAAGCTTCCATATGGAATGGAATCACGTTATCAATCGTAATGCCGTCTCCGGCAGCTGCCGCCATAATCATGAACGTTCCGGCTTCAATGCGATCCGGAATGATGGTGTGGGAGGTGCCGTTCAATTCTTCGACACCATCGATGCGGATGATATTCGTTCCGGCACCTTTGATTTTAGCGCCCATATTTGTCAACAAGGTCGCCACGTCAATGATTTCAGGTTCTTTTGCCGCGTTCTCGATCGTGGTTTGACCTTTTGCCAAAACCGCCGCCAACATGATGTTGATGGTTGCGCCAACGCTGACAACGTCCAAATAGATTTTCGCTCCGCGCAATTCGTCGGCACGCAAATAAATCGCGCCGTGTTCATTGGTCACTTTCGCCCCCAGCGCTTCAAAACCTTTGATATGCTGATCGATCGGACGAGGGCCGAGGAAACAGCCGCCCGGCAAGCCGATTGCCGCGTGTTTGAAACGGCCTAGCATGGCACCCATCATATAGTAGGAAGCGCGAAGTTTTTTCACGTTTCCGTTCGGCAATGGCATGTCGATCATTGTGGTC
>DATHVY010000387.1:0-2614 GCA_035461045.1 Planococcus sp. (in: firmicutes) | reverse complement strand
GCGTTGCCGAGCGGTCTGATCGGCGGGTTTTGATGCCCTATGAGTAGAACAAACCGGTTTGCTCAAAAAAATACTCTTCACAGGGAAGAGTGTTTCAAAAATGTATCCATTGCTCATAACAGAATAACACGATTTTTGCTCACATGCAATCGATACGCAAAGGTTCTAATAATCAGTTTACTCGCTCCGCTCCTGCATAAAAGCAAAAACCTTGCTGAACCATTCATCGCAATCGTCACTGTAGCAAATCAAATGCTCGCCATTTTCGGAATGAATCAGCCGTTTGTCGGGCGAGCCGATATTGTCAAAGATGAAATCCGCTGCAGAGACGGGAACAATGCCATCTCGTTGCCCTTGGACAATGCACACCGGAATATCTATTCTTTTATAATAGGGTTCGACCATTTTCACTACTCTTAAGAATTCCACCGCTGACGTGAGCGGGGTATTGGTCAATTTATATTCATACAAATGATACAGCGAGTGATCGGCTATTTTTCCCTTTGCGGCAGCCACAATCGCCCTTTGAACTTCTTCAAAAATTCTCGGGGGACTAATGTATTTGGCTGCTGCGCTTAACAGAACTAAACGATCGATCTTATAGCGCATCGATAGGTACATAGCAATTAATCCACCCATGGAAAAGCCCACGACAATCACTCTGTCGACCGTTTTTTTCAATTCCTTCAAAGCGATTTCAGCTTCCATCATCCAACTTTCAGCAGATAGATTCTTTAGATACAGCTTTTCTCCATGGCCTGGAAGAGTCGGGATTTTCAAAGTCCAATCCGTTCGCTCACTGATATAGTCAGCAAACGGCTCCACTTCAAAAGGACCTCCCGTAAATCCATGAATCAGCAATACTCCTGTTTTCAACCTATTTCACTTCTCCCGTTTTTCAATAAAAGGCTCAATTACTCTTTCCAACGCCATTCCTCTGGAACCTTTTACAAGAACAACTGATCGCTCGGAAATTTTCTTCTCCAACAAGGAAATGATGGGAGCATAGTCTTCTTCTGTCCATATGAGCCTGCCCTGATAAGACTCCGACAATTTATCATGAAGCCATTTCATACGGGTGCCATAAAGGCAAACGCCGGCAATTTCCCCGGTAATATGATTTGCCAATTCTTCATGATAGGATTTTTCGTTTTCTCCAAGTTCCAGCATGTCTCCAAGAACCACCCATTTCTCTTCCTTCATGGTCGTTTCGTTGATGAAATTCAGCGCTGCTATCATTGAAGAAGGCGCAGCATTATATGCGTCATTGATGAATGTCGACCCGTTTTCCGCATGAATAATCTGCATGCGCATATCCGTCAAAGCCGCTTGTTTCAAGGATTTTCTAATTTCTTCTTCCGTCAGGCCGGCTTCCAGGGCAATCAAGATCGCGGCAAGTGTGTTTTTCACTTGGTGATCTCCCAGAACCGGAATGGTAAATGACGCGTCAATAATACCGCTGACCTGGAAACTGCTTCCCTTTTCCGTTGCTTGGATTTCCGACACCGTCAATTCATTTTCTTCTCCAAACCCGAATGAGACAGCCTGGTAAAAATCTTCGACAAACGGACGCAGCAACGGTTCATCGCCATCGTAAAACAATTTGCCATGGTTTTCGAGGCCAGCTGTGATTTCAAACTTCGCTTTGGCGATTCCTTCACGGGAACCGAGATCCTGCATATGCGCTTCCCCGATATTTGTGATGATGGCGTAATCGGGCCGGGCCAGTTCAGAAAGAAACTCAATTTGCCCGTATCCGCTCATCCCCATTTCCAGTACCGCAAATTTCGTATCCGCATCAAGCGATAGGATGGTCAATGGCAGCCCCAGTTCATTATTGAAATTCCCCTGCGTTTTCTGCACTTTGTAGTATGGTTTCAACACACTCGCCACTAGATCTTTCGTAGACGTCTTCCCGTTTGATCCGGTAATGCCGATGACCGTCGTCGGCAGCTCATCGCGGTAAGCCCGTGCCATTTCCTGTAAAGCGATTTTGCAGTCATCGACAAACAGAAGAGGCAAGTCGGCCGGAGGGTCCGGCTCATTATGCTCCCACAATGCTGCCGAAGCTCCCGCTTCAATCGCATGGCGGACAAATTTATACCCATTCACTTTTTCACCACGGAAAGGGATGAATAAATCCCCTGGTTTCATGGTCCGGGTATTGATGGACGCGCCAGTCACTTCTATGCCTTTCAAATTCGTTTTGACTCCCAGCCATTTGGCTATTTGCTCAATATTTTTTTTCATAAGGGTTCTCCACTCAATCCATTTTGACTTGCAGTAGCTGCTTTTCTTCATAACGTTCTATCGCCAGGTCGATCAATCGTTCAATCAGATCCGGGTAAGCAAGCCCTGTATGTTCCCAAAGAAGCGGGAACATGCTGTACGGTGTAAAACCTGGCAGTGTATTCACTTCATTAATCAAAATTTCGTTGGCTTCAGTAACAAAAAAATCAGCTCGGACAAGTCCGGAACAGTCCAGAATCTTGAACGCTTTTTTGGCTGACTCGACAAGTTCCGCATAAACTTCTTCGTCGAGTTCAGCAGGGATGATCATGGCTGTATTGCCATCTTTGTATTTCGCCTGGTAGTCATAAAAAGCTTTCAGTGG
>DATHVY010000386.1:0-1942 GCA_035461045.1 Planococcus sp. (in: firmicutes) | reverse complement strand
GAATTGCACTTTTCTTTTTTATGGGGTAATATTAGTACCAGGTAATAATATGATTTTGGAGGGGTTTTATGTCTATATCGTTGGAAGGCAAAACGTACGTCATTATGGGTGTTGCTAATAAACGCAGTATCGCTTGGGGAATTGCACGTTCTTTGGATCAAGCGGGAGCTCGCTTGATCTTCACGTATGCAGGAGAAAGATTCGAGAAATCAGTACGCGATCTGGTGGCGACACTGGACGGCAATCATGAAATGATTTTGCCGTGTGACGTAACGAGCGATCAGGCAGTCGAAGAATGCTTTACGACAATCCAGAAAGAAGTGGATGTGATCCACGGTTTGGCACATTGTATCGCATTTGCAAAAACAGAAGAACTTTCCGGGAATTTTTCAGACACTTCCCGTGACGGATTTCTTTTAGCGCATAATATCAGTTCTTATTCGTTAACGATCGTTGCAAAATACGCGAAGCCTCTTATGACTGAAGGCGGCAGTATTGTTGCATTGACTTATATTGGCGGCGAACGCGTCATGCCAAACTATAATGTCATGGGCGTTGCAAAAGCTTCCTTGGAAATGTCAGTCCGTTATCTTGCTGCGGACCTTGGGAAAGACGGAATTCGTGTGAACTCCATCTCATCTGGTCCGATCAGAACACTTTCTTCCAAAGGCGTCAGTGATTTCAACTCGATTTTGCGTGAAATTGAAGAAAAAGCACCGCTGCGCAGAAACACAACACCGGAAGAAGTCGGCGATACTGCCACATTCCTATTCAGCGATCTATCCCGCGGCATTACGGGTGAAACGATTCATGTAGACAGCGGATATCACATCCTTTAATAAAAAAGCATATAAAAAATCCGGACGAGGTCACTCGTCCGGATTTTTTATATGCTTTTTTCCATTGTCCGGTGGGGGATCCCAGCGTCCATGAATTCTGAAGAAGTCACAACATAATTCAGTTTTTCATAAAAAGGAATCGCATAAGACTGGGAATTCAGCTTCAAACGGGCAAATCCGGATTTGTTGGCATGCTCTTCGATAGCATTCATCATCAACACCCCGGCATGCTGTCCGCGGAATTCAGGGAGCACACAAACCCGTTCAACTTTGCCTACGCCCGTTTCAATTTCTCTCAAACGGGCAGCTGCGATTGGCTGTTCGAGTTCATAACCGATAAAATGGATAGCTGAATCGTCGTGCTCATCCATTTCAATCGATAGGGGAACACCTTGCTCTTCGACAAATACCTTCCGGCGAATCTCAAAAACCTGTTCTTTTTCCAGAGTGGTTACAGCAGTTTTAACTTTCTGCAATTATTGATCCTCTCCTGTTAAACGGAATGTTTCATAAACCGTCCACGATCCGTCTTCCAGCTGATACAGCAAGTGCATGCGGTCGATCACTTCTTCGTGGTCGATACCAGCCATTTTCAGCTGGCCGTAAACATCCGAGTGTTCGGAATCAGAAAGTTTTTGTGCAATTGTAATGTGTGGCACAAACGAATGCTTTGGCGGACCGCCAAAGAATTCCGAATGCAAATCGTCATGCAAATTGACGATGTCTTCAGTCGGTTCAACTTTAAAGTATAGTGTGTTGGTTAAAGGAGAGAATGTGCTGACTCTTGTAGCATGCAGTTTAAAAGGTTTGTGACGTTGGGCGATTTTTGCCATTTCTTCCGCTACATCTTTAATTTCGGCATCATCTGCTTCAAAGGAATCTTTGAGCGTCATATGAGGCGTAATCAATTCGTAATGCGGGTCATAGCGTTTTCGGTAAGCATTGGCGATATCCTGTAATTTTTTTGATGGAAATGCTGCAACTCCATATTTCATAGAAAGACCTCCCAGTCGATTATAATAGCAATATATTAACAGTATACCAAAAAGAACTGCGATTGGAATAAACAGTCACATCCCGAAGTTCTGGATTAGAGCACGTTT
>DATHVY010000385.1:0-3387 GCA_035461045.1 Planococcus sp. (in: firmicutes) | reverse complement strand
GCTTACCCGGGAGCATATGGCGACGTGATTCAAGTGGGGGCGGTCGACTTTGAGCGGAACATGGCTCCTTTCAGCAACATCAACAACGAAATTGATTTGGTCGCACCGGGTGTCAATGTCTATTCAGCATATCCAGGAAGCAAGTACGCCAGGCTTTCCGGAACATCGATGGCTGCTCCTCATGTGTCCGGTGCTCTTGCACTGATCAAGAATATCTCAGAAAGGGAGTTTGCCCGTGAATTCACGGAAGCGGAACTTTATGCCCAATTGGTCAAAAGAACGGTGCCGCTTGGCTATCCTAAAACAGCTGAAGGAAACGGCTTGCTGGCACTGGACATCTTAAGCAAGTTGGAACAACTATTCAAATTGTTTAACTCATCGTACAGTTACGATGAGCAAGACCAATAAACGATCAACGGCCACAAAAAAAACAGCGCTCTCCTCGAATTGGGAGAGCGCTGTTTGCTGTCAATCTATTCTTCAGTGATGTTGCCGTAATAGCCGACAAAAGCATTTGCAACAAAGTCGGCAACATAATCACTGCCGCCTTGGTCTTCAATGCCTTCAATCATCATGGACATGATGAATTGGGGGTTTTCTGAGTCGTAGGCAACAAAAAAGCCGTTTTCTTGTCCATCTTCACCAATCTCCGTCTTTAATTCGGCGGTGCCGGTCTTGCCGGCCAAAGCGAATGAAGGAATATTGGCAGACTGGGCGTAGCCGTCGACTACCACATTTCGCATTCCGGAGCGAAGAATGTCAGCGTTCGTTGGGCTGACCAGACCTTCTTTCCATATTTGGCCCTTTTCCTCTTCCAAAAGCAGAGTGGGTTCATACATAATGCCGTCGGTTATGAATGGCTGATAGATTGCTGCCAAATGTAAAATGTTTGTCAGCATCTGGCCCTGGCCGAATGAGGTGTCGGCGGTCTGGCCTTCTGATTCAATGGTTCCGTCATTGGAAATTTGGGAGGATCTTAAATTCCAGAAAAAAGGAATGTCTTCTCCAAAGCCATAACTTTCAAAACCGGAAACCAAATCTTCCCGTCCCATGTCCAGCGCTTGTCTCGCAAAATAGATATTATCTGAATACACGAGAGCTTTGTTAAGGTCAATCGGGTTGGGCGCTTCCGGATGAAGGCGTGTTACCCGGTAATCGCCCCAGGAAGAATCCTTTTGCCAAGTCGCACCTTCAATAGTCAATCCTTGAGACGGATCCAGCGTACCCGCTTCCATGCCGATTGCGGCAGTAACAGGTTTGATGGTAGATCCTGGAGCATAAGATTTATCGAACCGGTTATAAAAAGGGTTCAATGGGTCTTCGCTCAATTCTTCATAGCGTTCGCTGCTCATGCCAACGACAAATTCGTTCGGATCAAATGCCGGGGAACTGACAAGAGCCAATGTTTCCCCCGTATTAGGATCAATCGCAGCACTGGTTCCGGCTTCACCGCTCATGGCATCGTATGTTTCTTGTTGAAGTTCGGCATCGATCGTCAATGAAACGACTTCACCGTTCTCCGTTTCGGTTTCAGCTACCGTGATCTGCTCGCCATTTTCACCGGCTTTATCGATAAAAATACGCATGCCATCCTTGCCTCGGAGCCGGTCTTCCAGTCGCTGTTCCAGACCTTGGCGCCCGATGGAATCACTTTCGGTATAGCCTTCGTCTTCCAACTCCGCCAGCTGTTCGGCTGTGATCCTGCCGATATATCCGGTAAGGTGCGACAAGGATTCTCCGTATGGATACTCGCGCATGGCCGTTTCACGGTAAGTCACTCCTGCCATTTCTTCAACTTCGGCAATCAATTCAGTATTGGTTTTGATTGTTTTCGTAATGGGCACAAAGAGGTCTTCCTTAACCCAAGACTGACCCAGCTGAGTGTCGATGTATTCTTCAGTCACACCCAACAGCTCGGCGATTTCAGCTTTCATCGCCGAACCATCTTCCAATCTCTCCGGGACAATGCCGATTTCGAAGCCGGTGCCGTTAATGGCGACCGGACGGCCCTCACGATCGAGGATTTCTCCACGCGCCGCGGAGTTCCTCGATAACCGGACCGTGTCTTCCGCTTCGAGCCCTGGGAGGATAAATGCGGGATTCCATTCCACGAACCAGTTTTCTGCTTCCTCCTGCGTTTCGTACAATAAAGTCATGGTTTCTTCAAATTCCACAGGACCGGCAACGGTGTCCATCTTTACCTGGACAGGAAAATCAGCCGGTTCATCGGTGTTCCACTCCATGTCTTCTGGAAGGTCTGTGAAGCTGACTTCCAAGTTTTCAATGCTTAGGTCGTCAAAAAGCTTATCCTGCCGATCGACAAAAGCTTCGGTATCAAATGTGTTTTTTGTGCCTTCATTTAAAAAATTTGTATACATATCGGAAAATTCTTCGGCGTTCCAATGGTTTATATAGTCGTTCAGACGGTCTTCTGGTGTTGGCTGATCTGGCTGGCATCCTGTTAGGAGAACCAGAGCCAAAAGGGACAAACTCCCTTGCAATAATTTAGTCATTGTAACCCTCCATTTCATTCCTTTATTTTACCAATATCCATCAGAAATACAAAAGCAATTACAACTTTATCCATCTTTCTTTGAAAATTCGGATTTGATTAATCATTCGTTTGACCATATACTAAGGTTTATATTTTGAATTATTTCGGTTTCTGAAGTTTTTGGAGATCGGCATTCAAGTTAACGATGAGGAGTGGCTGATTTGTATCAATTATTGAAAGATCTTTGCGGGATTGTCGGGCCAAGCGGCTTTGAACAAGATGTACAACGCTTTATATTGAAGGAAGTCAAAGAAAAAGCCGATAACGTAGAAGTGGATGCGATGGGCAATTTGATTGTGAAAATCAACGCGACAGATTCGGAAATGCCGAGTATTCTGTTGGCTGCGCATTCAGATGAAATCGGATTTATCATCAAAAAGATAGAGCCGAACGGAACGCTGCGATTTGAACAGCTTGGCGGCTTCGATACGCGAATCCTTCTCGCGCAGCCGGTCACCATTAAAGGTGCAGACGGCTATGTGGATGGCGTGATCGGCACCATTTCTGCGCATTACGTGAAATGGGATGATCCGAAACGGACCACTTCCCACCGGGACTTATACATTGATATCGGGGCCGGTTCGGCAGAGGAAGCATTGGAAATGGGCGTGAAAGTGGGGCAACCGGCAAGCTACGGCACTGAACTGAAACGGATCGGGGGCCAAAAGCGCAACCGTGTGGCGGGAAAAGCGTTGGATGACCGGGCGGGGAGTGCGCTGCTGATTCAAGTGATCAATGATCTGAAAGGAGCGGACGCAAGGCCGCATGGCGATATCTATTGCGCGTTCACCGTTCAGGAAGAAGTAGGACTTAGAGGCGCTTCGGTCTTGTCG
>DATHVY010000384.1:0-3448 GCA_035461045.1 Planococcus sp. (in: firmicutes) | reverse complement strand
GTTCATCATAGTCGTACTCCTTTTCGGCCAAAACCTTTTCGTTCCTTACATTATTGCATGAAAGGCATTTCAATGGCTTTTAAAAAAGTATTAAGTTTATTGGTCAATCAAGCTGACGGAGACTTTCACGTCCAGTGACTGGTTCCCGCCACGGTAAACGCCTTCCACCGGACTGACATCATTATAGTCCCGACCAACGCCGACTCTAATATGATTCTCCAGCGCTTCCACGTTATTTGTCGGATCCAAACCGACCCATCCGACTCCCGGCACCATCACTTCGACCCATGCGTGGCTGGCGGCATCCCCGATCAGTGCGGAGTTCTCGCCAACATATAGATATCCGCTGACGTAACGTGCAGGAATTTGTTTATTGCGCAGGATTCCAAGCATTACATGGGTAATGTCCTGGCATACCCCTTTCATCAAATCGAAGGATTCCGTTCCTTTCGTGGAGACGGTCGTGGATTCCCCATCATATGTGAAATGTTCGTGTAAATAGGCCATCACATCCAGCGAATACTGCACAGGATTGGTCATCTCGCCCAATTCCCGGTCGATTTGCTTCATTTGCTCTACATTCAGATACGTATATCCGGTGTTGCTTAAGTAAGCCAAATAATGCTCGCTGAATAATTGCGAATGGAAAATTGTGTTCATCTCGTTGGAATAATCCACTTGATGAATGAACGGACTTTTTTGGATACTGACAATAGAGGTCGCTTTTACCTCCAGGTGCTGATGGTGTTCAGCGATGAAGAACGTTTCCACGTTATTTCCCCAAATATCAATATGCTCTTTCGTCAAAGAAGCTGGCGTGATATCCGCGCGGTAGGAAAGCAGGCGCTGGCATTCGTCAGTTCTCGGTTTTAGGCGAATTGCATTCATGCTTTGGTCGACGATTGTTTCGTAACTGAATATATTCGTGTGTTCAACTTTATATTTCATAGAGGTTGTTCCCTTCGATTGTGATTGAGTTTGTGAGCCCTTCGTCTTCGGCTCGGCAGGATCGATCAAATAATAGGTTTTCGAGAAGAGACGGCCGATTTCATCACAGCCATTTTGGAAGTCATTGAGAAACTCCATCATTTCGTCGGGGTTCAGTTCCGAAAGTTTCACTTCATCAAATACGGTGCGCATTTGATCCAGTTTTGCGTAAAGTTCCCAGGAGTAATGCGAAACTTTTCCGCTTTCAAGCACATCGACCGCTTCTCTTACATGATCCAGGCAATATTGGATCGATCTCGGGAACGTTTTTTCCGAAATCAGAAACGAAAGGACTTTTTTCGGATCCATGCGCGGCGGATTGGCTTTCAAGTATGCGCTGTATCCGTTTGTCATTCTTAAAGCCGCCAGCCAGTAATAATAATCTTCCGCTTGCGCTTCCAGTTCCCTTTCTCTTGTGCGTTCACACACAACATTCAGGATTCTGGCTGTTTTTTCAGCGCGTTCAAGCCATTTGCCGATTTTGATGATCTGGTAATCCACATCCCGCGACATGGTGGCTTCAATGATTCCCTGGCTGGTCAACGAAGTCATTTTCACGTCCTGCAGAAAATGTTGAACGCCTTTTAAAGAATCTTCCGGACCATTCTGATCTTGTAATCCCAAATAGCAGCTGTTCCAGGATTCCCAGTAATCGTCCGTTATATGATCCCTGCTGACCCGTGCGTTTTCCCTTGTGTTCCGGACACAGTTTGCGACCGAGTTCAAGTTTTCCTCAGACATCGCCAAATAATGTAAAAGGTGATCTTCGTTGTACAAAGGCATCGCTTTTAAGCGCTCCATCACTTCGGTTGAGGCACAGATCTCGAATATCAGTTTCCAGTCACTGTCCCGCACGATTTCTTCATTGGAAGCTTCAATCATCTGCAATAATTGAACATCCAGGATTCGCGCATTGTTTTCTGCTCGTTCGACATTTCTTGACATCCAATACAATGAGTTAGCTACTCGGCTCAACATTCAGGAATCCCCTCCTTCATCCTTGAAAACCCATGTATCTTTGCCTCCGCCGCCCTGCGACGAATTCACGACAAGTGAGCCTTCTTTTAACGCCACTCTCGACAGCCCTCCGGGAAGGACGCGAGTTTCTTTGCCACGCATGACAAAAACCCGCAAATCGACATGACACGGATAAAATTTATCTCCCTGATAGGCCGGCGCCCTCGAAAGTTTGATCGTAGGCTGTGCAATATACTGGTGCGGTTCTTCCTGAATTTTCACCCTGAACTCTTCAATCAGCTCTTTGGAAGCATGTGGTCCGATGAGCATATCGTATCCACCTGATGCCCCCACATTTTTTACGACCAGTTCTTCAAGATGGTCAAGGACGTAATTGCGGTCTTCCTCGTTATGAAGCAAATACGTTTTCACATTGTCGATAATCGGTTCTTCTTTCAAATAATAGCGGATCATCTCGGGCACATAAGCATAGATGGCTTTATCGTCTGCTACGCCATTTCCGATGCCGTTTAATATTGCAACATTTCCTTTTCGGTAAGCCTGAACAAGTCCCGCGACTCCAAGAGAGGAATCTTCACGGAAAGCTTCTGGATCCAGAAAATCGTCATCGATCCGGCGATAGATGATATCAACCCTTTTTAATCCGCGAATCGATTTCATATAAACGATGTTCTTTTTAACGATCAGATCCCTTCCTTCTACAAGGTGCATGCCCATTTGTTGAGCGAGGAAAACATGGTCGTAATATGCCGAATTATACATACCAGGAGTCAATAGAACAGCGAAGGGTTCGTCGCTCCCAGTTTCCGGTGCATGATCCAAAATCGCTTCGTGAAGATGGGACATTTGATGTTCAAGTGTCTGAACGGAGTGATTTGAGAAAAATTCCGGATAGACCTGTCGCATCACATACCGGTTTTGATAAACATAAGACATTCCCGACGGATTGCGCAGGTTGTCTTCCAGTACATGATATTTGCCATTTTCATCCCGAATCAGATCAATACCGGCCAAAAAGATATGGTTTTTCAGAGGAATATCAATTCCCTGTACTTGTTTTGCATAATAATAAGGATTGTTATCGATGAGTTGGCTCGGAATGATTCCGTCTTCGAGGATTTTACGGTCATGGTAGACGTCATCCAAAAAACGGTTAAGTGCCTCGGCTCGCTGAATCATCCCTTTTTCTACCGTTTCCCATTCATCAGGAGAAATGATGATGGGCACAAAGTCAAAGGGCATCGTCCGCTCAGTGCCCACATTATTGTTATAGACAGTAAAGGTTATGCCTTGCCTCAAAAAGGACAACTGAGCTGTTTCATGTTTTTCCTTCAGTTCTTCTTGATTGAATCTCTGAAGGGTTTCGTGGAATTTTTCATAATGCGCTCTGGGAGTTTTGTTAAAGTTGAACATTTCATCAAAAAAAGCTTCGGTTGAATATGAATCAAACATAGTTCCCCTCCTTTTTCTTGTAAGAATATTC
>DATHVY010000383.1:0-7029 GCA_035461045.1 Planococcus sp. (in: firmicutes) | reverse complement strand
CTTCTTTGAGTTCTTTTTGCATTTCAGTTATTGTCAGTTCATCCAAATGTTCGTGCCGGAATTTTTCCAATTTTTTTTGGTGCATTGAAAGCCCTCCATGGTGAATGATTTCCCTATCAAAAAAGCCTCAGCTTATGAGCTTAGGCTTTTATCCGTATATTCCTTCATCAATTCATAAAGTGACAGTTCGTATAATTGTCTTCCGTTAATTTTAAAAACGTTTTGTGCAACGAGTTCTTCTATGACGATGGAGCGTTTATCTTCGAATTTTGATTCTGGTATGTGTTCCATGATGTTCTTCTCTCTCCTTAGGGTGTGCTCTCTCTATTCTCTTTACCCTCCTTCTGCTTCTGTTAAAACCTAAAAAAAGAAACCAGGTAAGCTCCAGAGGCTTACCAAGTTTCAATGTTCGTTTATTCAGCCAGTTGCAGCCAAGCCACTGCTTCACAGTGCGTCGTCTGCGGAAACATGTCGACGGGTTGCACTTCCTGAGTGCGATAACCGCCGTCTTCGAGCACACGCAAGTCACGAGCCAATGTCGCCGGATTGCAGGATACATAAACGATGCGCTTTGGCTGCTGCTTCAATATGGTGCGCAGCAATTGCTCATCACATCCTTTTCTCGGAGGATCGACAACGAGCACTTCGGCAGTTTTGCCTTCTTTATACCAGCGCGGAATCACTTGTTCAGCCGGACCGGCTTCAAATAACGTGTTGGTGAACCCATTCAGTTCTGCATTGCGCTTGGCATCTTCAATCGCCTCTGGGACAATCTCGACACCCATGACGAGTTTCGCCTGTTTCGCCAAAAACAATGAGATTGTGCCGATGCCGCAATAAGCGTCTATTACGGTTTCTTCCCCTGTCAATTGTGCATACTTCAGAGCCTGGCCATACAACACTTCTGTCTGAATCGGATTGATTTGATAGAAAGAACGGGCGGAGATCTCGAAACGGACTCCTCCGATACTGTCTTCAATTACATCCTTGCCCCAAAGTGTCGTCGTTTCTTCGCCGAAAATCACATTGGTTTTTTCGCTGTTGATATTTTGGATGATGGATGCCACATCCGGGACTGACGATTTGATCAGATCAATTACTTTTTCAGCCTGTGGAAACTTCTTCTTCTTGGTAACCAACACAACCATCACTTCACCGCTTGCCCGCCCTTTTCGAACGACCACATGGCGCAACATGCCTCGGTGTGTTTCTTCTTCGTAAGGCTCAATTCCAAGTTCAGTCAAGTTACTTTTCAAAGCATTCATAATCGAGTCCGCTTCCGGGGTTTGAATAAGGCAAATATCTGTATCTGCGATGTCGTGCGATCGCGTCTGATAAAAGCCGGCAACAACGCGCCCATTTTGCGTCCCAAACGGAATCTGGGATTTGTTGCGATAACGCCATGGATCTACCATGCCTTTGACCGCATGAACCGGCACGTCCGGCAACTTTCCAATACGGGTGATGGCATCCCGGACTAATTTTCGTTTAAACGTCATTTGGCCTTCATAAGTCAAATGTTGAATTTGACAGCCGCCGCATGTGTCGAACACCGGACACGGAGCCGTTGCACGGAACGGCGAAGCCTTTTCAATTTCCAACAACTTCGCAAAACCATAGGATTTCAACGTTTTCAAAACATGTATATGAACATCTTCCCCTGGCAAAGCCCCGGGAATAAATAACGGATAGCCATCGACTTTACCGACACCAGCCCCATCATGGGTCAAGTCTTCCACATGGACAAGCAGCCGGTCATTTTTTTTCACTGGTTTCAATTCGTTCACTCCATTTCGCATTCATGAATTATATCATAAAAAAAACGCGGCAGGCAAAAGCCTGCACGCGTTGATTATTTACGGCCTTTTACGATCGGACCGTCTTTCAAAGAAAACCAGAACCCAAAAACGATCGAGAAAATCAACACCAAGGGCGGTGCGTATAACACTAAAAAGTCCTGCATAGATGTTTCCTCCTTTACACGTGATAATCCGATTTGCCTTTGATGTAATCTTTATCAAACAGGAACAGGCGGAACAGCAAGTATAACGAAGGAAGCAATAAGCCAAGACCTGCGATAAACGCGATGATCAGTGAGATGGCCATGGTTTCGTTTGTAAAGCTGTCGTATATGGTCAGGTATGGATAGAGCAAATACGGATAATGCGACAATCCCCAGCCGAAGAATGCCAGGAAAAATTGCCCACTCAGCAGGATAAAGGCCAAACCGTAGTTGCGGCGCAACCACAGCAGCACAACCGTGCCGATAAACAGCAACGCCGACAAACCGAACATCCACCACAAATCGAGGATTCGTGAGTAATGTTCAAAGTTATGGCTGCGCAGCTCAATAATAATCCCTGAAGCCGTGATAATCGTCGGAATCGCCCAAATCAACGAGTATTTGCGCATCAAATCGGTTGCTCTTTGATCTCCGGCTTTATTCGCGTACCAAGTTAGGAACACTGCCGAGATGTAAAGGACAGCCGCCAAACTCAAGACGACGATGCTCCACATGAGCGGGCTCGTGAACAGCGCCCAATAATCGAGTACCGGCGAACCGTCCACCATGTTGATAAACCCGCCTTCGGATATAGCGAGCACCGGCGATAATGCAGCCGGCAGCAACAGTCCCGATAATCCGTACATATAAACATAGCCTTTGTGACCGATTTTGGCTCCGTAAGTAGCAAATGCGTAGTAGGAACCGCGAATCGCGAGTAGAATCAATGCGATGCTCGCCGGAACCAGCAAGCTGGTTCCGTAATAAAAAGCGGTCTGCGGAAAAAATCCAATGATGCCGACGAAGAAGAACACAAAAAACACGTTTGTGACTTCCCAGACTGGCGATAAATAGCGTTGGATGATCCCCGTCAAAATATGCTCTTGGTTTCTGAACGCGCTGTATGCATTGAAGAATCCCGCTCCATAATCGATGGAGGCGACGATGACGTAGAGAAACAGGAACAGCCAAAGGACCGATATACCGATGATCTCTAATGTCATTCCTCATCACCGCCTTTGCTGTATTTACGATTGCTCAATTCCATTTCCACCGGGTTTCTCTTATACATGCGAGTCAGAACCACAATCGTCCCGATTCCCAGAATAATGTATAGCCCAGCAAACAGAACGATCATCAAATCGACTTGACCGCTTGTGGTGGCGGCTTCTGCGGTCGTCATATATCCTCGTAGCACCCAAGGTTGACGCCCGACTTCGGTAAACCACCAACCCGCTTGTATGGCGACTAGTGCAAGCGGACCGGAAAATACCAGAAGCCACCTGAACCATTTGGTCGCTACGAATTTCCATTTCCGCCATTCTGCCACGACATATACAAATGACAAGAATGCTAACCACATGCCGATCATCACCATCGTATCGAATAGGTAGTGAATCCACAGTGGCGGAATTTCATCTTCTGGAAATTCGTTCAGCCCGATCACTTCCGAATTCGGAAGGCCATGCGCTAAGATGCTTAGTGCATAAGGGATGGTGATGGCATATTTTACTTCCTCGCCGTCCAGGACGCCGAACAGAACCAATGGCGCCCCTTCTTCCGTTTCAAAATGCCACTCCGCTGCAGCCAGTTTTTCAGGCTGGTATTCAGCCAAATATTTGCCTGACAAATCGCCGATCAGGGCTGTGGCAATCGAAAATACTAAACCTAGTTTCATCGTCAGGAACAAAGCTTTTTTATGATAAATATGCTTAGAGCCACCTAAAATTCGCATAGCGGCTATTGATGCCAGCAGGAATGCGCTCGTCATGAACGCGGTCGACAGGACATGCGCTACTTTTGTCGGCATCGCCGGGTTGAAAACGGCAAGTAGCGGACTGATATTGACGAGTTCGCCTCTGACCATGTCAAAGCCTTGCGGATAGTTCATAAAAGAGTTGACGATGGTGATGAAGAGAGCTGAAGCTGCTGCTCCCAATGCTACCGGTATAAGGAGCAGTAAATGTTTGCGCTGATCTTCAAACCGGTCCCACGTGTACAAGTAAATTCCAAGGAAAATCGCTTCAAAGAAAAAAGCGAATACTTCCATGAACAATGGCAAAGCAATAATATGGCCTGCCAATTGCATAAAGTTCGGCCACAGGAGCGCCAACTGCAAACCGATTGCGGTACCCGTCACAACCCCTACAGCTACCGTAATAACAAAACCACGGGCCCAGCGCCGCGCCATCAATATATAATGATCATCTTTTTTCTTGATGCCCATCCAATGGGCAATCAAGATCATCAGCGGAACGCCGACTCCGATTGTGGCGTAAATGATATGGAATGAAAGTGTCATCATCGTTAAGACACGGCTCGATAAAACTGAATCTTCGAATCCCACTAATTTATCCCCTTTCAAAAACAGTTGTCTGAGTATCATCATTCAATGAACTGAATGGATTAATGCCGATTCTGAACGTTTTCCTGTCCTTACTATTGTACCTCAACTTATAATTGCGAAACTCGCTCCAACCCCTGAATCCTTACTCAAGTTTGAATAACCTGTGACACATAGGCCAAAAGGTGTTGTAATTTTTCTAAATATTTAGTATTCTGTAAAGAAGAATAATAAAAAAGGATGATGCACCATGAGAACAAGCAGGAAGGTCTTTGCCTATATAACGAGGGGACCCGAAGACAATAAGGAATTACTCGTATTCGAACACAAAGGCGAACCCGAAGCCGGCCTACAGGTCCCTGGAGGTGGCATTGAAGAAGGCGAAATGCTTATTGATGCGCTTTACCGGGAAGTGGAAGAAGAAACCGGACTGCCTCGGCAAGTGCTGAACTTTGCCGGAAAAGTAACCAAATACAATTATTATCCGGATAACATGAGGAAATGCTATGAACGCAATATCTTCCATTTCGAATATACCGGGGAGCCTCTTGAACACTGGGAACACAAGATTATGAGCGACGGACGCGATAATGGCCGCACGTTCATTTTTCATTGGGAGCCACTCGAGGACCTGCCGGAACTTGCTGCAGATCAAGATGCTGCAGTCGAAATGTTATAGGAATAAAGATTCATAATAGACACCCTCTGCTGATCGCCCCGCGATCAGCTTTTCTAATGGTGCTGAATGAAAAAAAAGACCATGAACAAGGAGTTCAAGGTCTTTGGAAGCTGGTATTTATTTCCGGTCCTTTTCGCTGATGGATTCGATTGGCACTAGTACTCGGATATGATGATAAAGGTTTTCGAATACCGCCGGCAACACTCCACCAAACTCTCCATCGAGATTCAGTAAAACCCGTTCCCCTGAAGTGACCGATATTTGGCTCGCTTTTGCATAAATCACGTGCGGGTCCGATAAATGCTCCCCGCGCAACGCCAGTGACGCCAATCGGATAAATTCAGCCATGTTCATTTCCTTCAGAATCATCAAAGTGAACTTGCCGTCATTGATGCTGGCATCAGGTGCAAGCTTTTCAAAACCTCCAACCGAATTAGTCAAACCTACTAAAAACATCATTGCCCTGTCCTCGAATACATGATTGTCATATTCGATTCGCACGTGTGAGGATCGAATCGAAGGCAACATTTCCATCCCTTTAAGATAATAGGCCATCTGTCCAAGTACTGTTTTTAATTTACTTGGAACTTCATATGTCAGTTCAGTCAGTCTTCCTCCACCGGCAATATTGATGAAATAACGATCATTCATCTTACCCACATCCACCGGAATCGAATCGCCTTTTAAAATGATGTCCACGGCTTTGTTGATGTCCCTTGGGATATGCACCGCCCGGGCAAAGTCATTGGTTGTGCCCATCGGAATCAAACCGATCAAAGGCCGATCTTCCTCAGGGAACCCACTGATTCCCGAAGCCACTTCATTCAAAGTGCCGTCCCCGCCCACTGCGATGACCAAATCGAATTTTCTATCCACAGCCAGTTTGGCGGCGTGAATGGCATCCCCTTCACTAGTGGTCGCATGACAGGAAGTTTCATACCCCGCAATTTCCATTTTTTCCAGCACTTCCGGCAAATGTCTGCGGAACAGCTCCCTGCCTGAAGTGGGATTATAAATTATCCGTGCACGCTTCATGTACATTCAGCCTTTCTTCATGAACTTTTGTTATCTCCATTATTAAGATGTGCAAAAGCTCCATGCGTAAATAAAACCTGCGATTCTCCAGTTTTATTCCAGTCATGTTTTAGTATACCTTTATTTTAACACTTTAATAAATGTCTTTTTCAAATCCTCATAAACTTCCAGCCAAAAATCACTTCTCACAGCAAATGCATCGGAAATCTCTCCATAAATTGTTTTCTCATGTTGCTTAAACTGAGGATTTTCCTTTTCAGGTAGAGCTTCCTTTTTCTTCTTCACAAACTCCTGAATTTTAGGCGCTCTTGGCCCCCAACTGCCAAGCACTTCCCCTTGTGAAGAAAGGATGATGTATTTCGGGATCGATCGAGCTCCGTCCGTCAGATGCTGATCCATCAGTTCCAGATTTGCGTCCCGGTAGACACAGCGAACATCCAAGTCAGCAGCTTCGGCGATTCTCCGTAAAATTGCATTATTCATCATGGCATCTCCGCACCAATCTTCCGTAATGGCAAGAATATGTGGCTTTTTCTCTTTTAGGAGCCCGAAAAACTCGGCATCTTCCGGCAGTTCGAATTTTTCATAGACCGAATAGGACTTTTCGTAGTTGGACTCCATTTGAGCCATATAGCTTTCCAGCTTTAATGCATTTTCAAAATACTGCTGTTCGGTAGACATGAAACCACTTCTCCTTTGTATCACAAGTTTACTTATATTATACCCACTGATTCAAATGATATACATCTCCCTCAGCTAAGGCAAACCCCAATAGCAATATCTAAAAATGTCGACGATCGATTCTCGGCAACTCAGCTCAACTTCAATTGCTCAACAACCCCACTAAATCAAAAGCCAGTAGCGAACGAATTGCTTTCTTCAGCCAAGTAATGAACGTTTCACTCGTGAAAATTCTTGGCTGGCTGCAGTTGCAATCAACTTTTTGTCCGTTGGCGAGTTGAATGCGAG
>DATHVY010000382.1:0-3994 GCA_035461045.1 Planococcus sp. (in: firmicutes) | reverse complement strand
TTACAAGGGTGCCGGCAAACTGAAAGGTAAAGTCGCTTTAATCACAGGCGGAGACAGCGGAATCGGTCGTGCTGTTGCAGTCGCATTTGCAAAAGAAGGCGCGGATGTCGCCATCGCTTACCTGGATGAACATGAAGATGCGGATCAAACGGTTGAAGCCGTGCAATCTTACGGATCAAAAGCGATAAAGTTGGCAACAGATATCAGTAACGTGGAGAATTGCCATCAACTTGTAGTTGATGTGGTTGGCGAATTCGGACAGTTGAACATACTGGTGAATAACGCTGCCAAACAGTTTCCTCAATCGAATTTCCTGGAAATTAGTCCAGATCAGTTGAAAGAAACATTCGAGACGAATATCTATTCCATGTTTTACCTGACTCAGGCAGCCTTGCCTCATCTGAATAAGGAAGACAGCATCATCAATACGTCTTCTGTTACAGCTTATAGAGGTTCATCCAGCCTCATCGACTATTCTGCGACGAAAGGAGCGATTACTTCATTTACCCGCTCTCTTTCCCAGAATTTGATCGAAAAAGGAATCCGGGTCAACGCTGTAGCTCCCGGACCGATATGGACCCCTCTGATTCCCGCAACTTTCGGCGAGGATAAAGTGGAGGCGCATGGAAAAGAGACACCGATGCAGCGCCGTGGACAGCCATCTGAACTTGCCCCGGCCTATGTCTACTTTGCGTCAAAGGACTCCACATACGTAACCGGCCAAACGATTCATGTAAACGGCGGAGACTTCATCACTTCCTGATTTATAGCAGACCCTTCGGTTGGGTCTGCTTTTTTACGCTACTATTTTTGAGGTTTCAAAACTAACTCAAAGCAGCGTGTTTTTTTCTCTTCATCCGGGTATACGATTTATAATAAGGTGCTGCGGTGGAGGTGATCATCTTGAAATATGCAGAAGCATTTTTGATGAAATTCGCCATGGTTTTCGTCTCTATATTTGTAATTTTTGGGCTGGTTTTCGGTGTAGAGCTCATGGAAATCTTGTGGATCAGTCTGGTTATTACTGTTATCGGATTTGTCGGGGATTTGCTGTTATATCCGAAGTTTGGAAATAACTTGGCAACAGCCGGGGATTTGGTTCTGTCATTCGTGCTTCTATGGTTATTGGGAGCCCTGTGGATTCAGAATCCTGACTTTTCACTCGTGACTGCGTCTATTTTGACAGCGATTCTGTTAGCCGCAGGGGAATGGTTTTACCATATTTACTTAAGTAAACGCGTATGGAACAAAAAGGAAACTTCCCATACATTAAAGCACGAACCGAAACGCTATTAAAAAACAGGTGGACACATAACATCGTGCCCACCTGTTTACATTTCCACCTTGGGCCGATATAAATAAAACTTTTTGAATGGAGAATAATACGCTACCGGTTCGCTATCGTGAAGATTTTTACCCAGGAAAGGAGCCATCGAGTTTTTACTGATTTCACCTTCCACATGGTACAACTTCCAAGGAGTATGATAGATATCTGCCCGCAGCAACTTATTTCCAGGCTTGGTCCACAGTGAATATCGCTCGGTCAGCCATCGCCCAAACGGCTCGTGTGCAACCGCTCCTTTGATTTGATATGAGAGTTTCAGTTCTTCAAACGAGGACATCGTATGCTTGATTTTGCTTTCAAAAACGTGCTGCCTGCCCTTCGTTCCAGCTTTTATATCGGCCAACCGATACGGAAGAAAAGAACCCATGCCGGCAACTTTAACCACTTGTTTTCTATTTGCATTCAAACTGAAAAAATAGACACCGCTTCTGCCTCCATACTTCACATAAGTTCTGACGTTAATCTGGAGAAACGAATCGGTGCCAAGAACAGGCGGCAGAAAACGCAACCTGTTCGCTTCTGCCTTAAAAACAACAATCCCTATCCAGGCTTTGCCGTCATACAAGTCCAGCTCAAGTTCTTCCGGCAGTAATGGGACAAGCATCTGTTCATCCACTGGCCAATGAAGAAACAGTGCGTCCCTCACGTGGTGCTTCATGATCCAACCCTTCGCTTTCAATCCTCTCACCTCTTTTCGAGAGAAAAAACCTCTTCAGCCGAAGAGGTTTCTTTTGTTATTTCAATTTATCTGCCGGCAATGTGTTGTGAGCTTCCGGTGGAGCCGGTTTTAACACAGGTGCTTCACTCATCGGTTCAGGCTTTTCGATGGTGAACGGCTGGCCATCCGGTGCTGTTTCCTTCAACCATGGAATTTGAGAGCTCGTGCTTGTTTCAGAATTGGTGAAATGGATGTGCGAGAATTTTGTCGCTTCCCATTCCGGCGGAACGGTTGAAGGAACAATGACGCCTTCTTTCGCTTCCATTTCCTTAATCGCTGCAATCCATTGGTTTTGGTGCATGGTATCGCGAGCCAATAGGAAAGAAAACAGTTCTTTTACGCCTCGGTCATCAGTCATGCTGTATAAGCGGGCTACTTGCAGGCGTCCTTGTGATTCCGCATTAACATTGGAACGGAAGTCCGCCAATAAGTTTCCACTCGCTGTGACGTATCCTGCATTCCAAGGAACTCCGTTGCTGTCTTTAGGAGATGCCCCAAGTCCGTGGACGATGGCATGCTGTGGGTTCATGCCTCCCATGATGGCACCAATTACAGGGTCTGAGGCGGCTTTTTCTTGTTCATAGACAGGCGCATCTTCTAAGAGACGCGCTACCATAGTGGCCAACATTTCAATGTGCCCAAGTTCCTGAGTGCCTGTGTCCATCAATAAATCTCTATATTTTTCGTTTCCTCTTGTGCTCCATCCCTGGAATAAGTATTGTAGCGCTACCGTCATCTCTCCATACTGACCGCCAATCAGTTCTTGCACCTGTTTTGCGAAAACCGGATCCGGAGCGTCCGGTTTAGCGTGAAATTGCAGTTCTTTTCTGTGAAAAAACATAGATAAACCCTCCATAATCATGTAGTTTTACTGGGTATTTCTCTGTTTCGTTGAATTCCGCTTTATTTGTCCTGCCGAGAGTCTTCTGGATGCCCACCGTCATAATCCGATTCGTTTCCTCCGCGGTTAAAAGCATTTCGCTTACTTCTTTCTTTGCCTTCTCGTTCCTGGCTCTGTCGTTCCGAGTCAGAACGGGTGCTTCCGGCATTATCGGAAGAACGACCTGCTGGATGCCCACCGTCATAATCCGCATCGTTTCCTCCCCGGTTAAAAGTGTTGCCGCCATTATTTTCTGTCTTTTCGTTTTGGGAGTTCTTGTTGTGTTCTGAATCTTTTTTGCTCATCAGACAACCTCCTTCAAAAAGAAATAGTTGCGCATTATTTTGATACCCCTCTCATTCTTTTTAAAACCCAGTAAATTCATGAGTCAGAATATTCACTCTACCAAAGCTTCTTGTTCCGCAAAAAAACCGTGAACACAAGGTTCACGGTTTCATCGGATTTACTTTACACATCGTGAAAGAATTCAGATGTACTTCTATTTACCTTCCAATAAATTCAAGCGCTTTTTTAATGGTCGAAAAACTAGTCAACCGATCCTCCCGATTTTCCTTTTGGATCAATTCCTGAGCAGCGACCGGCGAGATTCCGGTGACGTACAGGTTACTGCCCATGATGTTGAGCGCATCCCTTATTTGGATAAAACCGTGCAGCGGAGGTGTGTCTGCCCATGAAAGCCCGGTAATATCGATAATTACATGCTCACTCCGGTGTTCCTGGACGTAAACACATAGTTTCACTTTCAACATCTCAAAGCGATGGTGATTCATGGTACCGACTAAAGCGACCGTTGCGACATTATCTTGAATCGATAGGATCGGCAGCATCAACTTTTCAATTTCCTGTTCATTGGCCATCAATTTCATTTGTTGGTCGCGTTCAACCGAGATGTCCGTCTGGGTTCCGATGAAATAAAGGGAATCATCCACAGTTACCGGTTGAATGGATAAGCGATTCCAAAAAGGTGTTCCATCTTTTCGATAATTTCTCAAAACCACAGTAAGGCTCTCTTTATTTTTTATGGCATTCC
>DATHVY010000381.1:0-6879 GCA_035461045.1 Planococcus sp. (in: firmicutes) | reverse complement strand
GGAAACTCTTATATCACCAATCGTCCAGTGATGGACATGATTCTTGGAGGTTTGCCTGCCACTCTGGAACTTGCAATCGGCTCGTTGGTTGTGATGCTGGCCATTGCAATTCCCCTTGGATCACTTGCCGCTCTTTATAGGGGAGGGGCAATTGACCAACTCAGCAGAGGGGTTTCGCTGATGGGAGCGGCGGTGCCGAGCTTTTGGCTTGGGCTCATCATGATCGATCTGTTTGCCGTGCGCTGGTCAATTTTCCCGACGATGGGAAGAGACGGCTTCATGTCTATGGTTCTTCCATCCCTCACGCTTGGTTTGGCGATTACAAGTGTCTACGTCCGGCTGTTGCGCTCAAGTTTATTTGATTCCATGAGCAATGAATTCATAAGAGCAGCCCGTTCGAGAGGAATTTCCGAACAGCGGATTTTCTTTTTTCACGCGTTTCGCTATAGTCTGCCACCGGTTCTCACGGTATTTGGCGTGAACCTCGGCAGCTTGATTGGCGGAGTCGTTGTAATCGAAGTGATATTCGCATATCCGGGAATCGGTAAAATGGTCGTGGATTCGATTCGTTCCCGGGATTATCCGGTCATTCAGGCTTATCTTTTTGTCATGGCAATTCTCGTCTTTCTGATCAACAGCGCCGTTGACTTGTCTTATCGTTATTTGAATCCGGAGCTGAGGTTAAAAGAAAGGAAGAGGAACTGATGGAATGGGCTCTTTCAATACGGAGCAGGAAGAGGTGGAAAGCTCCAGCTTTGCTCCTCTTCCTAGCTTTGTTTTTTTCTGTGATTGTATATACTTTTTTTATATTGAATTATGATCCCTACCTTGTGAACTTGGAGGAAAGACTCCTGCCGATGAGCCTGCAGCATCCGCTTGGAACCGATCATCTCGGAAGAGACGTGCTGACCCGTATTCTATTGGGGGCGAAGCTGACCGTCGGTTACGGATTCATGGCTCTAATGGTTGCGGTGGCAATCGGGGTTCCGTTCGGCATCATCGCCGGATTCAAAGGAGGAGGCATTGACCGCTTCTTCATGCGAATTGCCGATGCCTTTTTGGCTTTTCCGGATACCATTGTGGCCATCGTATTGAGCGGCTTGCTTGGACCAGGTATTGAAAATCTCTTGTTGGCAATCATTTTTGTGAAATGGGTAAATTACGCACGGCTTGTACGCAGTACGGTGATGGTTGAACGCCAGAAAGATTATATAACCGTTGCCACTGTGAACGGTTTAAGCGCAAGCCGCATCATGGTCCGGCATTTATTGCCCCATCTCATCGGAAATGTATTGGTGCTGGCAAGCCTGGATTTGGGCAAGATTATCTTACTAATATCTGCATTATCCTATATCGGGCTTGGCGCACAGCCTCCTGCACCGGAATGGGGAGCGATGCTCAATGATGCCCGTCCGTATTTTCAGTCGGTGCCAGCGTTGATGATTTATCCCGGATTGGCGATCGTTTTTGTCGTGCTTCTTTCCAACTTGTTGGGGGATTATTTGCGCGACAAGTTCGATGTGAAGAAGGAAGTGAAGCTGTGAGTGTGTTAACTGTCAACGAACTATCGATATTCCATGCAAAGACTGCGCTTGTCAAAAGCATTTCCTTTCAAATCGAGAAGGGAGAGTGGCTCGCGCTGGTCGGGCAAAGTGGCAGTGGGAAAAGTGTGACATCAGCGGCTATCGGCCAGTTGCTTCCGCCGAATCTTCATGCTGCGGGCGAGATTCTTTATGAAAATCAGAATCTGGTCACCTTGCGGGCATCCGGGATGCGCAGATTAAGAGGCAAGCGCCTCTCTTACGTGTTCCAGGATTACCAGGGATCATTCACTCCTTTTTTAACAATCGGACAACATTTTGAAGAGTATCAACGGACTCATTTAAGGCTTTCAAGATCGGCAAGAAAAGAGCAGGCGGAACAAGCCCTCGTTTCTGTAGGGTTGAAAAAGGAGATATATATCCGGTACCCATTTCAGTTGAGCGGCGGCCAATTGCAGCGGATTTCCATTGCCCTCGCCCTTTTGCTGAAGCCGGATATTCTCATAGCAGATGAACCGACTACCGCTCTGGACAGCATCTCCTCTTTTAAAGTTCTGGAATTGCTGGCGCGTCTGCAAAAAGAAACCGGCTGTGCCATTTTGTTCATTACCCATGATTTGCGGCATGCGGTCAAATACGCAGACCGCGTCGCTGTCATGAAAGAGGGGGAAATCGTGGAAGAAGGAGGGATGCAGCAAGTGCTGCATCACCCGGCACATCCGTATACAAAACAGCTGATCGAAGCATCTCCTTTTCTCAATCGGCCTTTGAATTTTTCAGCTGAGGAGGTTTTGGGATGACTCTTTTGGAAATCAAATCCGTGACGAAAACTTATCAAAATGGAGTGGAAGCCCTGAAAAACATTGATTTCACCCTCGGTGAAAGGGAGTGTCTCGGACTGGTGGGCGAAAGCGGCTGCGGCAAAAGCACACTGGCGCGCTGCGTTTTACAGTTGGACAGAATCGATGAAGGAGAAATCCTATTCAAAGGAATTCCTTTGCACAACAAAAACGAGCGGAAACTGAAACCGTATCGAAAACATATCCAAGCTGTTCTCCAAAATCCTTCCGCAGCGTTGAATCCGAAGTTGAAAATCAAGGATTCATTGATGGATCCATACCTGCAATATGGTGCACAACTAAACTTGAAGCATTTTCAGTTTACCGGCAAAAAAGGATACATCTCACAGTTGCTGGAGGCTGTCGAGCTTTCGGAATCGCTTTCGGACAGGTATCCGCATGAATTGAGCGGGGGACAAAAGCAGCGGGTGACCATCGCACGGGCGATCAGCATCGAGCCTGCAGTGATTCTGCTGGACGAACCTACTTCCAGCCTGGATGTGCTGTCCCAAGCTTCGGTACTGCGATTGCTGGATGGTTTCCGTGAAGATTTCAATCTTTCGTATTTATTCATTTCCCACGATCTGGCGGCCGTCCAATCGATGAGCCAAGACTTGCTGGTCATGAAAGAAGGAAGGATCGTGGATCGCTTTGAAAGAGAGGAATTATTTTCAGAGCACCGGCATCCTTACACCAAGGAATTGCTGTCCGTGTTCGAGTAAGGAGAACCCGTTCCGCTGACAAATTCAACCATCAAGTGATGTGTACCTGTTGACTGCCTACTATTACGGAATCCGGATATGGAGCGTCTCGTTCATTTTTCCTAAGTTTGGATATTCGCCCGCTAATCAAAAAGCTATACTTCACATAAAAGTTACGCTGCGTGATAACGAATGATTAAAATATGTCAGTATAACGAAAAAATGGTTATCAGGGTTATTTTTAAAGAAATAGTTCATCGGAATCTATTTTTCTGCAATAACAGTTGAGAAAATCTCATCTGTTATTTTTTTATTTAATCTATAAGAAACAAGGTAATTATTACTATTTGTGTAAAATAAATAAACTAAATAGTCATATTTTACATAGATTTTTTTATCCTTTACTATGGTAAAATGCAAATTGAATAGGTTAAAGGTCAAGATAGCTAGCGAGAGGTGAATTGGCGTATGCATTCCCACAATTTAAAGAAAAATAATGTTCAAATAAAAGGAAAAGGTCCCAAGACCATCATTTTTGGGCACGGCTTCGGCTGTGATCAGCTTGTCTGGAGCAAAGTTTCGCCTTTGTTCGAGTCGGAATTTCAAGTGGTTTTATTCGATTACATAGGATCCGGAAACAGCGATAAATCTTATTATTCAAAAGAACGCTATTCTTCACTTATGGGCTATAAGCAGGATTTGCTGGACGTCTGTGATGCCCTTGAACTGGAAAGGATCTATTTTGTCGGCCATTCGGTCAGCGGCATGATTGGGCTATTGGCTTCTATCGAACGGCCGGAACTGTTCGAAAAGCTGGTGATGATCGGTCCTTCTCCGTGCTATCTGAATGAGCCGGGATATAAGGGTGGGTTCGATCAATCGGATATCGACGACTTGTTGGATATGATGGAAATCAATTACAAGGAATGGGCGAAATATTTGGCGCCTGTGGTTATGCAAAACGAGGACAGGCCACACCTTGTGTCAGAGTTCGAGCAGATTCTTTGCTCCAATGACCCGATGATAGCGAGACAGTTTGCGGAGGTGACGTTTTCTTCCGACGTCCGACACAAAATGCCTGAAGTTTCCGTTCCAACACTAATCCTGCAACCTCAGTATGATGCGATTGTGCCGCTTGAAGTAGGGGAATTCCTGCATCGGAGCATCAAGGGAAGCAAATTGCAGCTGATGAAAGCTATGGGACATAATCCGCATATAAGCGATCCAGCTGAAACGGTGGATTTGATCAAAAAGTATTTATCGACTTAAGGGGTGCTTCGGTATGGATAAACAATTGAATTCAGCGCCTTGCGGGTATGTGGTGATCGAGGAAAACTTCAGCGTTGCCGAGATGAACCAGACGTTGCGGGACATGCTTGGGCTAAAGCAGACGCCGGTCCATATGCATGACTTGCTGACCGTCGCTTCACGTGTTTACTTCCAAACTTATTTTACTCCTTCCGTGAAAACTCATGGAAAAGTGGAAGAGATGTATTTGACGTTAAAAGGGCTACACGAAAAAATTCCGGTACTGATGAATGCGGTGGCAAGGGATGGCAAATACGAATGTGTACTGATCCAGATGAAGGTGCGTGGGGAGTATGAAAACGAATTGCTGCTGGCGAAACGAAGTGCGGAGAGAATCAACCGTGATTCGGAAGATGCGAATTCGCGATTACAAATGCTGCTGCAAGAGGTTGAAGACAAGCAGAGGCAACTCGTAAAATTGAATAATGAACTTGAAGAATATGCCATGACTGATCCGTTGACCTCTTTGAAAAACCGGAGATACCTGGAAAAGCGCTTCCACCAAATGATGGATAGTGGGAGAGAGCACATGGCCTGTTTTTCAATTGCCCTGATCGATATCGATCACTTTAAACGCGTCAATGACACTTATGGCCATCAAGTTGGCGATGCAGTTTTGCAGGAGCTGGCTTGGCGACTGCAGTGTGAAGCCGGAGAAGATGACATCGTTGCCAGACTTGGCGGCGAAGAATTTATCGTCGTGCTGAATAAATTGGACAAGCAGGAAGCCGAAGCGGCGTCCGAGCGCATCAGAGGGAATATGGAGCGGGCCGATTGGTCACATGCAGCAATTACCGTCAGCATTGGGGTGGCAACTTATTCCTTCGGTGATTCCCATGATAGTTTGTACCAACGTGCGGATAAAGCGCTTTATCAGTCAAAAGAGCGAGGGCGAAACCGGGTAACTGCAGGTTAACAAAATAGATAAAGCATCCCTTCTACGGAAGGGGTGCTTTTTAAAAACTTATCTAGGCATCTTGTTTAAAAAAGTGGGGAAATTTTACCGTTATGAGTATAATGGGAAGAAACCACATAAATCAAAGTTTGCGGAGGTAGCGATGAACAGAGAGATTGTAAGGCTTGGTGAACGAGTGACCAAAGATAATTATTTAATCGCTCAATTGATTCATGAAGAAGTGACGAAAGACAAGGATCCGCAAGAACTTGAAAGAAGTGAGGCATTCTTGCAACAGGTCACTGAATTTCGGGCTGGTTTCATTGCGTTGCTGGGCCATTCCATCCAGAATTATTTGGATGAGCAGAAGATGATGGAGAAAATCGATGCGTGGGGCTATGAAACCGGCACACATTTCTGGAAACAGGGAATGACGCTCGATCAGGCGATTGTGGAGACGGCGATATACCGGAAGCACATTTCGAAAGTCATTCAAACTGAAGTGATTCAACAGGAAATGTCGATTCAAACAATTTTTGATGTGATGGACATTTTCCATCAACTTCTTGATAAAGCAGTGTATTCCTACAGTTCATCGTATCTGGAAGCTTATCAAAAAGATAAACGGCAAGCCCGAAAGGAATTTCTGGAATTGTCAGCGCCTGTGGTGCCGGTTAGTGAACAGATTGCCGTTCTGCCGCTTGTCGGAAACATTGAGAGCGACCGCGCCCAGTATTTATTGGAGATGACGTTGCTGTCAGCCAGCCAATTGCGGGTGACCACACTAATCATCGACATGTCCGGAGTTTCGAAAGTGGATGCGATGGTGGCGGAGCAAATTCTGAAGGTTATCGGAGCTTTGAAACTGATCGGTGTTGAAGCTGTTTTGACGGGAATCCGGCCCGATACTGCACAACTCATGGTTCAGTTGGGGATTTCGGTCAATGATCTCATGATTGGCGGCAGCTTGAAAAAAGCCCTTGGTAAACTGTTTGTTTTAAGATAATAAATACCCCCGCTGAATCCGAGGATTCGACGGGGGTATTTGTTTTGTTAGTTGGTAGGTTCTTTGAAAAGAGTGGATCCCTGTCCAGACTCCAGCGCCCAGCTCTTCGGGTCATAAGTCAACCCAGCTGCGTGGCAAAGAACGCCACTTTGCTGGTTCGCCTTATGCCTTTCAGAGCTGAACAGGCACTTCCGCTTTTCTTTATACTTTACCCTCATAAACGTTGATACGATTCGTCGCACGCTTTAAAGCCAATTCTGCGCGTTTAAAGTCTACTTCATCCTTCTTCGCCTGAAGCATCGCTTCCGCACGTTTCGCAGAATCCTGCGCTCTAGACAGATCGATGTCTGTTGCAAGCTCTGCTGACTGTGCAAGAATTGTTGCCTTTTCAGGACGAATTTCAAGGAATCCACCGCTGACAGCAACTAATTCCGTCGAGTTCTCTTTTTTCAATCGGACTGCGCCGATTCCAAGTGGAGCTACGGTTGGAATGTGACCGGGCAAAACACCCATTTCACCAGTTGCTGTAACCGCAATGATCATATTGACTTCAGAATCGTATACCGGGCCGTCGGGAGTGACAATATTG
>DATHVY010000380.1:0-12897 GCA_035461045.1 Planococcus sp. (in: firmicutes) | reverse complement strand
TTAAATTCAGTTTTTTCAGTTAAAATTAACCTAGATTTTTAAAGAAGTTCAAACTTAAAGGATGTGTCCTGAGTGGAAGACAAAATTAGTGTCATCATACCCGTTTACAATGTAGAAGATTATTTGGTGAAGTGTGTTGACTCAGTCATCCACCAAACTCACAAGAATTTGGAAATTCTCTTGGTGAATGACGGCTCCACGGATGGTTCAGGGGCTATTTGTGATTCCCTCGAACAAACTGATTCCAGAGTTAAGGTCATCCACAAGGAAAACGGTGGGTTATCTGATGCCAGGAATGCAGGGATGGATGCAGCCACTGGTGATTTTTTTGCTTTTCTGGATAGTGACGATTGGGTGGACCGGGACATGTATGAAGTTCTATACAAACTAATGGTCGAGCACGATGCGGACCTAACCATCTGCAGATTCAAGAATATCTATAACCATATGGTTGAAGATGGTTCCACAGGCAAGGTGGCCGTTTATGACAATATCGGTGCCTTAAAAGCAATCGCGATCATCGAAAATAATTTCTTTCCAACGCATAATGTTTGGAATAAATTGTACCGGAGAGAGCTGGTCGAAAACTTCAGGTTTATAAAAGGGAAACTTGTGGAAGATCTCTATTTTACTCCCCAAGTCGTTTATGCAAGTAAACGATGTGTTTACATTGATAAGGCCATGTACAATTACTTGCGAGAACGGCCTACTAGCATTATGAATGCTCCGATAAACTTTAAAAGAATAACAGACGAATTGAATGGCTACAATGAATTCGCACAATTTCTGGCAGAGCTGAAGCTTCCTAAGCACTCTTTGAACATAAAAGAGATTTACTTAAGAAGATTGATGGAATTACATTATCAAGTGAAAAACAGCAAAGTGGAAAATAAAGATAAGATCTTAAAGACGCTTGAAGAAGACTTTTTCACGAGTCCATACAGGATATCCAAAACTTCAATGAGCAAAAATATCAGATGGAAAATAGGGTTGTTTGAACTTTCACCGGCCTGTTCTTTTTATGTAAGAAATGCCCTAAAAGGAATCAGGTCTATCAAAAGGAAGGATTCCCGTAAACCGGCCATTTAATTTTAAACAGAAATATAAACCTGATTAGAGGTCATTCGATGAGAACTAAAAAGGCAGGCCGAAATTTCATTATTGGTTTTTTGACAGTCTTGATTGGTCTTATCCCAACTCTATTTCTGCGCCAAGTATTTCTCGAAACGCTCGGAACAGAATTGCTGGGCTTGAGCTCTTTGTATACGAGTATTATCGGTATGCTTGCCCTGGCTGAGTTGGGGATCACGACCGCAATCATTTACTCGTTATATAAACCTTTTGCTGAGGGTGATCGAGAAAAGATTAGAGGTTATATCAAGTTTTATACCCGCTTCTATCAAGCGGTCGGTTTGGCGATTTTCATCCTCGGACTGGCGCTCCTGCCATTTTTAAACTTTTTTGTTCAGGATGACATCAATCTGGTGGATGCGCAATTATACTTTTTGTTGTTTCTGTCCAATTCGATTCTCAGCTACTTTTTCACAGCAAAATTGAGCATCATCATTGTTGCACAGGAAGGCTATAAATTGGCAATAGCGATGGCTGTGTCCAAACTGGTTGCAGCCTTGTTGCAAATCGCTTTGCTGAACTTCTATCCCAGCTTTTACTTCTTCCTCGTCATTCAATTGGTAGTGGGGATGCTTTACCTCATCGTCATGAACTTATACGTTCGAAAACGGTACGAGTGGCTGTATGAAGGAAAAGCTAAGATTGAAAAAGAGGATAAAAATTCGCTAATCAAGAATATAAAGGCGTTATTTTTGCATAAAATTGGCGAAGTAGTAGTTTTCAGTACTGACAACTTGGTCATTTCCTATTATATAAACTTGACCGTAGTCGGTATATTCAATAGCTACAACATGATTGTAGCGGCGATTTCCGGCATGATATACACCGGCTTGAATGGAATTACAGCCAGTATCGGAAATCTGCTGGTTGATGGACAGGAAGATCAAGTTTATCAAGTCCATAAAAAAGTATTCTTCTTCAGCTTCTGGATCGTATCATTTTCGGTAATTTCTTTGTCGAATACGATCCGGCAATTTGTTCTCCTGTGGCTTGGGGACACCCAGTTTCTGGATACCTTTACAATCAGCCTGATCCTGTTGAATTTTTATTTCTCTTTAATGAGAGCTTCTGTCGAAAAATTCAAAGAAGCTGGCGGCCTTCATTACCAGGATCGGTTTGCTCCCCTGATTGAAGCGTTCATCAATCTGATCGCTTCTCTCATATTAGTGAGATATATGGGGTTGCCGGGGGTATTTATCGGAACCTTGATCAGCAACTTATTGGTGGTTTTTTGGGTAAAGCCGCTGGTAGTTTACAAATACATTTTCAAAGTTAAGCTGAGATGGTATTTCGTGATGTACTTCAAGTATTTCAGCTTGGGGATTATCCCGCTTCTGCTCACTTATTTTGCCACTAGAGAATTACAACAAGTCATTACCATCAACGCTTTTCTACTCAATTGCATGATAAATATCGTCATCATCAATTCTGTATACTTCATCATTTTCCGGAATTATGAGGAATTTCATTATTTCAAAAATTTAATCTGGGGCAAACTAAGGAGAAGCAATAATGGCAGTTGAGAGATTAGAGGAGGAGTAACCATGGCTAGTGGCAGGGCTGCAAAATACAAAGAATTGGATTTATTGGCGACTTATAAGTTAAACAAAGGTTTTAGTAAAAATAAGATGAATATGAAAGTTTATAAAAATACCGAAGTGAAAAAGCACAAAAGCAGTCGGCATGAGATAAAAGGGCGGCTCCGGCTTGGGGTGACATGGAACGGAATCACTCACAATAAAACAAGCCTGGTGTCCAAGCAGTCGAGCAGGCTTATGGTCGCCGGGGAATTTGATGTGTACGATGGCTGCGTCATTACGGTAGAAGAAGGTGCCGCTTTGCAAATAGGCAGTGGATACCTGAATTCCAACTCAAGAATCTATTGTTTTAAAGAGATTACAATCGGACACGGCGTGGCCATTTCTGAAGAAGTGGTCATCCGGGATTCGGATAATCACAGCATTTTAGCTCCCGATTATGAAATGAGCAAACCGATTAGCATCGGCAATCATGTCTGGATCGGTTTCAGGGCGGCCATATTAAAAGGGGTGACAATTGGTGACGGCTCCATCATCGCTGCGGGAGCGATTGTTACCAAGGATGTACCGCCTAACTGTCTAGCGGCAGGAGTTCCCGCCAAAATTATAAAAAGGAATATTGAGTGGAAATGAAAAAGTATCCGAAGTTCTATTTATATTCTTTCGGGGGAGCGGTTCACATGCAAAATGACTTGATATCAGTAATCATGAGCACTTATAACGAGAAGCTGGACTGGGTTGAAAAGAGCGTCGAGTCGATATTGAACCAAACGTACAAAAAGATTGAGTTTATCGTCATAGTCGACAATCCGGAACAGCTAACACTGATCGAAATGCTGCGGAAATATGAAAAAGAAGACGCCAGGATAAGGCTGATTATTAATGAAACAAATCAGGGGCTGGTAAGGAGTCTGAACCTTGCGCTGAGATATTGCCGTGGCAAGTATATCGCACGAATGGATGCTGATGACATATCATCATTACAGAGATTAGAACTTCAAAAAGCATACTTGGAAGAACAGGAACTTGATTTTGTTTTTTCTGGTGTCAAAGTCATTGATGAAGCAAGCGTCGTACAATATGAAATGAACGGCTTAGCCAGCAATGCTGAAGAAACGAAAAGGAAATTAGAGATGTTAAATATGTCCTGCCATTCCACGTGGCTTTTGAAAAGTGAGATTTACAATCAGCTCGGAGGCTATAGGGAAATTAACTATTGTGAAGACTATGATTTTCTGCTTCGGTGTTTAGCTAAAGGCTTAAAAATCGGTCAAATGGACGGTGATCATGTTATGTACAGGGTCAGGCAGGATGGTATCTCAAGGAGCCACAGCCTCGAACAGTTTTTAAATGCTAAAGCTATCTTGAAATTATATAAAAATCACCATCTGGAAGATGGACTTGATCTAGTAACTTTGCAGGGAGAATCGGACGGACTCGCCACTGAAAAGGAAAAAAACAGATTTTCGAAGGCGGGTAAGTACTATCTTGAAGGAATCACTTTAGTGAGGAACGGGAATAGAGTGCAAGGTGTGTGCAGTTTGATGAAAAGTAATTCGATCAGCAAGTATTATTTATCTAGAAACATCGATGTTCTCAAATATAAAATAGCGAATAGGCGTCCGGGGTACAAAGCGTATAAATCAAAGTTTCATACGAGTCGATTCCTTAAATTAACATAGGGAGTCGGCTCGTTTAATATTATTTGCCGCAGAATAATAGCGGGAAGAGTAAAAGGGCGATTTCACTTGTGAAAAATCGAAAAGTAATCTCAATAATCTGTTTTATTAGTGCTATAGTATGCTATAATTTAAAAAAGTTGCTGAGTGTAAGTATTAAGGCTTAATATGTCATTTAGTATAGATAGTATGGCTTGGTTGCAGTGGGATTTTCCGGAGCAAACAGCTAAAAAAACACTACGACAAGGGGCAGTGAAAAATGGTGAAGGTACCCGATATATATTTCTTGCCGGAATGGGGCGAGTATTATGAAACGAAAGAACATCAGGGCAAGTTGGAAATATTCGAAGTGAATCACGAATTCGGCCACGTATTCTATCAATTTATTGTCAGGCCGATTCCTATTGATTCGGGGGACAAAAAATATTATGACACCATCACACCTTATGGATTCAGCGGACCAATCATAACAGAGTGCGAAGCTGGGAAAAAAGCTGAACTTGCGGCGGTTTTTAATGAGCGATTCCAGAAATATTGCGAAGAACAGCACATCGTGACTGAATACATAAGATTCAATCCATGGCTGGAAAATTTCGGGGATTTTAAGGATTACTACAGTGCCAGAAATCAGGGCAACACTCTATTTATAGATTTGACTGTAGATGATTTTTATATGGATGAGTTTTCTCCTAAAGCCCGTACGCAAGTGAGAAGGGCACAAAAAAACGGAGTGGAGATCGAGCTGGATTTTAACGGTTCGACAGCGCATGAATTTCACCGATTGTATGAGGGGATGGCACAAAAGCATGGTTTTGGTGACTATTACCGTTTTTCGGAAGAGTTTCTGAAAAAGTCTTTCGAAAGTTTGGAAGGCAAACAATTTTTCATCAATGCCAAACATGAAGGAAAATATATTTCATCTTCATTTATGTTATATCATGGTGACTATCTTCATTATCATTTAACGGCAAATGATCCGGATTTCTTTCACTTGGCAGGCAATAGCTTGATTGTTTATGAGGCATGCAGATGGGGAGTGGAGAACGGGATCAAAGAAGTGCACCTCGGCGGCGGATCGATTGAGCCGATTTACCAATTCAAAAAAAGATTCACTAAAACGGAGCCGTTGGAATTGCTGATGGGCAAAAAAATCAGGATTCAGGAAGCGTATGATGAGCTTGTAACCCTCAAAACCAAAGATGGCGGCATCGAAAACCCCGACTTTTTCCCATTGTACAGAGGCTGAGAAACAGTACCCGTATTTGGAAATATGCATGGGTTAGGAGGCAGGAAAATTGAAGGATATATATTTCGAAAAACAATATGGTTTATTATATGAAGAAATCGAAAAAGGGGAATGTGAGGTGTATGAGTTCGAGCATGAATTGGGAACAGTTCGCCACTTGTTCATCAAAAGAAAGATTCCGGTCCCATTGAATGGTCGCAGCTACTACGATTTGGTGACACCTTATGGATATGGTGGACCGATTATCACCGCGGGTGAAGAGAAAGACAAATCCGAGTTAGTCCGGGCATTTCAGTCAGCATTTCAACTGAAGTGTGATGAAGAGGGGATCGTGTGCGAATTTGTCCGCTTTCATCCGGTCCTGTCCAACGCACAGGATTTCAATCGGTGTTACGAAACCGAGTATAAACGCAAGACGACAGGAACCAATCTTCATGATTTTGAAGATCCGGTGAAAAGTGAGTTTTCCAAATCGTGCAGAAGAAACGTCAGGAAGGCTTTGGCGGCCGGTGTGGAGTATGAAATAACGGTCAATCCCAAAGATTTGAGAGGGTTTAAAGAAATCTATCATTCTACGATGAAACGAAATGATGCAGATTCCATCTATTATTTCGATGATGAATATTTTTCGAAATGCCAGGAATATTTCGGGGACCACCTGATTCTGTCCGAAGCCACGTATGAAGGGAAAATAATCGGCATGGGACTCAGCTTTGCTTATGGAGATCTTATACACACCCATTTATCAGGGACGCTTGAGGACTATCATCATCTTTCTCCCGCCTATATTCTTCAATATGCAATCACGTTATGGGGGAAAGAGAATGGAAAAACGCTGATTCATGATGGTGGCGGAAGAACTGGAGATGCAGAAGATAGTTTGTATCTATTCAAAAAGCAATTCGGCAAAAATACAGAATTCGATTATTATGTCGGCAGTAAAATTTGGAATCAAGAAGTGTACGGCCAATTGAGCCGATTGGTAGGGAGGGAGAGCAGCACAAATTTTTTCCCGGCGTACTGGGAGAAAGTTGAAGTAACCGCAAGATAAACGCTGCAGCCATTGGAGCAGCAATCCATAAGCTCTAAAATAGAAAAAGCCGCTGCCGGAAATCAACTGATTTCCGGCAGCGGCTTTTGTATTATTGAGTGATTGTTACATCTTTCAATTGATAGATTCCTGCAGCATCGATATCAAATCCTGAGACATTATCAGCAATGCCGTTCAAGTATTCCTGGTGCAGCAAGAAAGCCATTGGCGCTTCATCTGTTAAGATCTGCGCGGTTTCTGCATAAATCTCTTCCCGCTCAGCGGGTTCTGTAGACCTGCGCCCTTCATCGAGCAAAGCATCCACTTCCGGGTTTGAGTAGAACGAACGGTTACCCGGGTTGCCGATTTGATCCGTGTGGAACAATCCGTACATTTGATAATCAGCATCTCCTGTCGGGTTGGAATAGCCCAAGATGAACATATCATGTTCTCCAGCAGCGGTTTGATCAAGATACGCACCGAATTCCAATACTTCGATTGACGCTTCGATGTTCAATTCGGACAATGCTTCCTGTACCAGCACAGCAATGGATTGGCGCTGTGGGTTATCGTTTGTCCAAATGGAAGTCGAGAACCCGTCTTCCATGCCGGCTTCTTCAAGAAGGGAACGGGCTTCGTCCATATCAAATTCAATCGAATCGATATCTTCCGTATATCCGAAAGTGCCGGGTGCGAGTGGTCCGATTGCCGGGATGGCATAGTCTTCATAAATGCCGCTGATGATCGCTTCGCGGTCAATTGCGTAAGAAATCGCTCTGCGGACCAATGGATCATTGAACGGTTCTTTTTCAACGTTGAACCCCAGATAAGCCAAACTTGAAGACGGGGTACGAAGAACGGAAGCTACACCGGAATTATCAATACGGCTCACTTCATTCGGCTGAACCGGATCGATGATGTGGACATTGCCGGTTTCGAGATCTGCTGCGCGTACCTGGGAGTCAGGGACGACTCGGAACGTTGCGGAGTCGAGGGCAACCGGTTCTCCCCAATACTCTTCGTTTTTCACGAGCCTGATCTCGGATCCAGGATCCCACGAATCAAATTTAAAGTATCCAGTTCCAATCGGATTTTGCGAGACGACTGAAAATGGGTCTTGTCCTTCTTCAATAGCCGCATAATCTTCCTCAATGGAAGCCGGTGAAATCATCCCCCCGCTGTTATGCGCCAAGTGGGAGAGCAAAGGTGAAAATGGATATTCTGTAGAAATTTCAACTTCATATTCACTGACGGCTTCGACATTTGTGATCATCGCAAACAGGTTTGCGCGTGGCGATCCCAGTTCTTCATCGCGGATTCGGTCGAGGTTCATCTTGACGACATCTGCATTGAATTCTTCCCCGTCATGGAAAAGAACGCCTTCCTGAAGCTTAAAGGACCAGGTCAGTTCATCCACGGGTTCCCATGATTCTGCGAGTCCAGGGATGATTTCACTGTTTTCATCCGTATGGACGAGTGTTTCGAAAATATTTTCCTGAACGATGGTCGAAGGCACATCATTCGCTCCATGAGGATCCAAAGAAGAGGCGTCGGATAGTACAGCAAGTATCAAATCTCCTCCAGCCGCGGTTTCTTCGCCTGCTGGTTGGTCTGTGCCGTCTGGAGTCGTGTCTTCATCACCGCCACCTGCGCAAGCTGTCAGAACCAAAGCAAACGACAGCGCAACTGGCCAAAGCATTTTTTTCGAAGATGCCATAATTATAAACCCCCTATTATTTTTGAATATTCCAAAGAACATAATATTCTGATAAAAAATATATCATGATTAGTTTTACTTTACAATAGGAATCAAAAATAAAAATAAACTATCTTTTTGTCTGTTAACTTGACGTAAAAATGAATATATGGGAATATTCTCTCGATGGATAATCCAAATTCTTAAGGATAAGGAGTGATTGGTGTGACTGAAGAGCGTGTGCGGAAGCTAAGAAAAGAGTTGATTGAAAAGGGAGAAGAGGGGGTTTTAATCACCTCCCCGGAAAACCGATTTTATTTTTCCGGGTTTAAAGGTTCCAGCGGGGTGTTGCTGATCACAAAGGAAGATGCTTACTTAATGACGGATTTCCGGTACATAGACCAAGCCGAGGACGAGGCTCCTTTTTTCAAAGTGATCAATCATGAGCGGAAAACCTATCCGGTGGTGACCGAGTATTTGAAGCATCACCGCGTCAAGAAGCTGGGGCTGGAATTTGGCAAGATGCCGGTTCTGGAGTTCAAGGAACTGGAAAGCCTTAACCCGGAAATTGCATTATATAATTGTGAAGAAGCGGTTTTCAAGCTTCGGATGATTAAAGACAAAGAAGAGATTGGCTATTTGAAGAAAGGGATCGCGATGTGTGATGCGGCGTTTGAGCACAGCCTGACATTCATCCGACCTGGGATGTCCGAGAAAGAATTGGGGCTGGAGCTGGAGTTTTTCATGAGAAAGGCTGGAGCGGATGGGATCAAAGAAAACCATGTGATTGCTTCCGGAGAGCGGTCATCACTGCCGCATGGCCAAGCGACTGACCGGATTATCCAAGCAGGCGACTTTGTGAAAATGGACATTGGCGCGAAAGTGAATGGCTATTATACGGACCATACAAGAACAGTTGTCGTAGGGGAGCCTTCCGAGAAGCAAGTTGAAATATATAATATCGTACGTAAGGCTCAGGAAGTGGCGCTTGAGGCGATCGGACCGGGAAAAGTCTGTTCCGAGCTGGATGCCCTGGCGCGCCAAGTCATATCGGATGCAGGTTACGGAGATAATTTCGGGCACAGCCTGGGCCATTCCATTGGGCTGGCGGTCCATGAAAGCCCCGCGATGAGAGCGACGGATGATACGGTTCTTCAGCCTGGCATGGTCATTACAGTTGAGCCCGGAATCTACATTCCAGGTTTCGGCGGGGTGCGGATCGAAGATTTTATCGTCATCACGGAGGATGGTTATGACAACTTAACGACTGCGAGCAAGGATTTGAAAGTGATTTCGCTGTAGATGAAAAATATTCGTTAACAAAATGGACCCACTGAAAAAGTGCTGGGTTCTTTTTTGTTTCTCGTTAATTTTGTACTATTGAATTTTCAATAATGTTACAATTAATGAAAAATACATAGCGACTAGGGGGATATTATGGCAATTTTAGTTTGTGGAGGAGCGGGATATATCGGCAGCCACACGGTCAAAGAATTGGCCGGCAAATATGAGGTGGTGGTGCTCGACAACTTGACGACGGGTTTTCCTTTCCTGGTCGAATCAGACGTAACATTTGTACATGGAGATCTTGGGGATGAAGATCTACTGGACCGAGTTTTCACTGACTATCAAATCGATGCGGTCTTCCATTTTGCGGCGAACAGCCTCGTAGGCGAATCCGTCCGGGATCCTTTAAAATATTATGGCAACAACGTCAGTGCGACATTGGTTTTGCTGAATAAAATGGTTGAGCATGGAGTGGGGAAATTCATCTTCTCTTCTACAGCTGCAACGTATGGCATCCCTGAGACTGATCTGATCACTGAAGAAACCCCGAACCATCCCATCAATCCATATGGACGTTCGAAACTGATGGTGGAACACATCCTCGATGATATTGCTCATGTGCATAATTTCAAATACGTCATTTTACGGTATTTCAATGCAGCAGGAGCGCATGCTTCGGCAGAAATCGGAGAAAGCCATGATCCTGAAACCCATCTGATTCCCATCGTCCTGCAGCATTTGCTGGGGCAAAGAGATAAAATATCAGTGTTTGGAACAGACTACGATACCGCGGATGGAACATGCGTCCGCGACTATATCCATGTGACCGACTTGGCGAATGCACACATTTTATCTTACGAAGGCATGGTCGATGGCAGAGTGGCGAATGAAACGTTCAATCTTGGAAATGGCGCGGGTTATTCCGTTAAGGAAATCATTGAAGTATGTGAACAAGTATCCGGCAAAAAAGCGGTGGTGGAATATGCCGAGCGGCGGCCCGGTGATCCGGCGACATTGGTTGCTTCTTCCGGGAAGATTGAAAAAGCGCTTGGTTGGAAAACGCAGTACGATCTGGAACAAATCATCGGCAGTGCATGGCGCTGGCATTCGAAATAGTTCAAAAGAGCTTCTTGGCACGTGCCAAGAAGCTCTTTTTCAGTTACATATGGAATATAAAGGTTTTTAATAAGTTCTTTAGTTTGCAAAAAGTTATAATTAAATTAATTTATGCGACAAAATTAATTATTTTTAGTCTTAAAGTACCTTAGTTGTCGAAGTTTTGTTATTATTGAGATAATGACGAACTTTCTATTCACAGGAAGGGTCAATAATTCCGGAACTGTCATAAACAAACATTGTGTAATCTGACGGTCAAGGTTAGAAGTGGGAGGGATTTATATTAAAAATCTCAAAGTGTGGAGATGGTTGATTGCAGCAGTGGGAGTGGTCGGTTTAACATCCTTTTTTATCATAAATGACAAACTGTTCAATCAGGAGGGCGCGCCGGATGAAAACGGTCTTCTTAATGTATCGACTGAAGGTTTGGTGGATGAAACAGAAAATCTTCAAAGTGCGATAGATGATACGCCGGAGGGAGGGACGCTCCGTGTTCCTCCTGGAGAATACATGTTAAGCAAAAACCCTGATCTGACAGCAGTCACTGCATATGGTGAAAGCCATTTTGCATTGAAGGTTTCAAAGCCGATGACAATAATCATGGATGATGTGGTGTTTGTAACCTCTGCAAACGATAAGTATGGGGTTTTCTGGGTGTATGACACTTCGGATGTCCATTTGCAAGGGGGCTCCTTGATCGGGGATGAATTTCCTGATAATGGCACATTCATTTCAAGCATTGCGGTACTGCTGCAGGATACACAGAACAGTTCAGTCGATGGCATGTATATGAAAAATCACTCACAAGGGGTTCACCTGCACCACTCCAACAACAATACAGTAAGGAATGTGACGACAGAATTCAATTTCGGTTCGGGAATCATCAATTTTGCATCGAATTTTAACTTGATCGAATCTTGCGATGTCCGCAACTCTGGAGATGGGCACCTGTCTTTATATGGTGTAGGAGAAAATAATCGTATAGTTGGCTGTACAGTGACAGAAGATCGGGAAGGTTATGATTATGAACAAGGAATCACTGTGGAAAGCGAATATTACAGTACGATTGAAAACAATACAATTAGCGGGTTCTACTATGGAATCGATATAAAAAACGATGCCCAGGGCAACGTCATCGACTCGAATAGGACATTCAATAACAAATACAATATCGCGATCCGTCCAGGTGACGACGGAGAGAACCTTATGACATCCAGTTCCGATATCCAAATTACGAATAACATTGCGGTAGATCCGAGAGAAGGTTCATCGTATGGCATATATATTGGCATTGGGGAAGGGCATGAAATTACTGGAAACACCCTGAATGAAGGGCATTTAGTCATTTCGGATGAAGAAATGGAAATGGAATTCATGGACCAAAATACGTTCGTAGAAGGTGCCGGGCATTGAAGAGTCCGATGAGATAAGAAGTTGCTAAGGGGGAGTTCGATGAAAGAGATAGGTGGTTATTTCGGGTTAGACAAACTAGTATCAAATGAATATTATCCGGATTTGGTGTCAGTGAACACCGGGCGTAATGCTCTACTTTATTTGGTGGAAGCAAATAAGATGCAAAAAATTTATATTCCATATTATCTTTGTGACGCAGTAAGTAGCGTTTTGAACCGAAGTAACTTTGATTTTGAGTATTATCATGTGGATTCAAAATTTATGCCAATATTTGAAAAGGAACTATCCGAGGGTGAGTATTTGTACATCGTCAATTTATATGGACAAATCTCTAATGTCAAAGTCGATGAGATGATCAATAAGTATGGGCGAATCATTTTTGACAATACGCACGCATTTTTTCAGCAACCGATTGAAGGGGTAGATACCATCTACTCTGTCAGAAAATTCTTTGGAGTTCCAGATGGAGCCTATCTGTCAACTAAGGTTAAATTAAAAACCGGCTTGGAGATGGACGTCTCTAAAGATAGAATGGTTCATATTTTAGGGCGTTATGAAGGAGGTGCAGCTGAATATTATCAAAGCTTTCACAATAACTATGAGGTAATTAAGCTGGAACCTTTAAAGCAAATGTCCAGGTTGACGAAGAATCTCCTTGGAGCGATTGACTATGAAGAAGTACGCCGAACTCGCAATGAAAATTATGGATATTTGAATAGCAGGCTCAAGGACAGCAATGGACTTCAACCGGTTACGCCGGA
>DATHVY010000379.1:0-1965 GCA_035461045.1 Planococcus sp. (in: firmicutes) | reverse complement strand
CCGTGATGTGGTAATAGGGTTTCCCCTCCCACTCAATATCTGTCTGTCAACTTTGTTGATAGAATTAGCTAAATTGTACAGCTTGCCATATGACAGTCTGACCTATGAAATGATACCACTTCTTACTTTGAATAGCAAGAGGCTTTTAATTTTTTTGAACTTGTTCGAAATCAAGCTCCATTTTAGTTTCTCGGCCAAAAATATCGATGGATACTTTAACTTTGCCTTTTGTCTCATCGATTTCTTCGACTTTGCCCTGGAAGTTCGCAAAAGGTCCGTCCATCACTTCAACATTGTCGCCTATCGCGAAATCAATGTCCACTCTGCGCTCAGATACACCCATCTGCTTCAAAATAAAATCAACTTCTTCATCAAGCAACGGTGTCGGCTTTGCGCCGCCACCTGAAGAACCGATGAAGCCGGTTACTCCAGGTGTGTTTCTGACTACGTACCAAGACTCGTCCGTCATGATCAGTTCCACGAGCACATAACCCGGAAACGTTTTGCGCATAACTGTTCGTTTCTTGCCGTCTTTAAAATCTGTTTCTTGCTCTTCTGGGATGATGACGCGGAAGATAAGGTCTTCCATTCCCATTGTTTCAACACGCTTTTCCAAGTTGGCTTTTACTTTGTTTTCGTAACCGGAATACGTGTGCACTACATACCAATTTTTCTCCATATTCGAGCGGACTAAACGTCCATCCCTCCTTTTTTTCCAAATGAAAAAACCCGTTCGGTTAGACTGACGGGCTATTTTTAAGCATTATTCTTGCTGACTACAATTAAAGCGCCAGGAACCAACGGAATACTTCCGAGATGCCCGCGTCAATGACTGCGAAGTAAAGTGCCATGAAGATAACCGTTGAAAGTACAACGATTGTGTAACGCGTCAATTCTTTGCGTTTCGGCCAACTAACTTTTCTCATCTCCGAAACAACGTTGCTGAAGAAACTGCCAATGTTACCCATTAGTCTAAAAACCTCCGAATTTCAAAATCATTCTATATTGTCCGGTATCACCTTAAATCAAATCGCTAGTTCATGAAGTATGCTCGTTGAAACGAGCAAAGAATCTCTTCAGTTCCAAACGGATATCCGATCCTGGCTTTTCCGGAATCATGTAATTACGAGTTGCTCATGCCGGACAGCTCAAAACAATAGTTTCGCCATTTTCTCATCATATTCGAGTTTAAAGCTTTTTCAAGGTTATCACCTTAAAAGGTAGCTGTCAACCGGACTTCAGGACGTTCGCGTCTCATCGGTCTGCAAATGCCGCTCCAATTTTCTCTTGACCCGTTGAAGTGCATTGTCGATCGATTTGACGTGCCGCTCCAATTTTTCCGAGATCTCCTGGTAGGATTGCCCATCCAAGTAGAGTGTCAGGACTTCCTTTTCAAGTTCGCTCAACACTTCGCCCATCTTTTCTTCCATATACATGAATTCTTCGTTATTGATCATTAATTCTTCCGGGTCATCTACACCATTTCCGGTTAACACATCCATTAAAGTACGGTCTGATTCTTCATCATAGATCGGCTTATCCAAAGAAACATAGGAATTAAGCGGAATATGCTTTTGTCGGGTCGCGGTTTTAATGGCTGTAATGATTTGGCGGACGATGCACAGTTCGGCAAATGCCCGAAATGAAGAAAGTTTATCGCTGCGGAAGTCACGGATGGCTTTATACAGACCAATCATGCCTTCTTGGATAATATCTTCTTTATCCGCGCCGATCAGAAAATAGGACCTGGCCTTCATTCGAACAAAATGCCGGAATTTCGTGATTAAGAAATCCAATGCTTCAGTGTTTCCACTGTGGACTAAACTGACAAGTTCTTCATCTGTCATTTTTATGAATGGTTGGGGTCGAACTTGCTCTAAATTTCCCACGGGTATCCCTCCGGTTGCGCGAGCCTCGATATGTTCAGTATACAGGATAAAAAAATTGAGCGTCAACCTGTCATTT
>DATHVY010000378.1:0-3389 GCA_035461045.1 Planococcus sp. (in: firmicutes) | reverse complement strand
CACGACCTGTTCACGCCGATCTTCGCAGTGAGCCGTACATCCGGCTGGCTTGCGCATATCCTTGAACAGTATTCCGATAACCGTCTGATCCGCCCGCGTGCCGAGTACATCGGACCGGGAATGCAGAAATACGTTGCGGTTCAAGAAAGATAATTTTTTAGACACTGATATTTGGAAACAATAATATGGAAGCAACCATTCATTATCAACACAAAAAGCCTGTCCCTTTTTCAAACTGGGACAGGCTTTTTTTATCTTTTCATTTCTTCCAGCTGCTTCAGGACGGTTGCAATGAGTGGGTCATCCGCTCGTAATCCGCCCACTTCCTGCAACGCAGAACTGAAACCTTTCTCTTCTATTAACTGCTGCAGCGTTTGTGCTTCTTCATCCTGGTCGTTTACATATAACAACGCAGCTGCAATGACTCTGGCAAGATTCTTGGGCTCTTGGCCGGTAAGCTGAAAATAGAGGGTTGCGGGCCGGATCAACCGATCCTTTCTTCCAAGTTTGCGGATGGGTCCTCTTCCAACACGTGCCACATGGTCTGAGATATCCGGGTTGCGGAAGCGTCCAATAATCTTCTTGATGTATTCCTCATGTTCAGCTCGATCGAAATGGTGCAACTCGATCAGCACTTCACCTGATTCCCGAAGGGCTCCTTCCAAAAGTTGCACAATTTCTGCATCCTGCATCGCTTCATAAATGGTTTGATAGCCTTTATAGCGACCGAAATACGCTGGCACTGCATGGCCGGTATTGACGGTGAACAGCTTTCTTTCAATAAAGGGCTCCAACTTTTCTACGTAAGTGATGCCGGTTACAGGTGGCTTTTCGCCTTTACACGCGGGCTCTTCAACGACCCATTCATAATAAGTTTCAACCGACACATCAAGTGGATTTACACTGTGCTGATCAGGTACAATCCGATCAACAGCTGCATCAGGGAAACCGATCAACTTATCCATATTCAACATTTCTTCTTCCGTTAAATGTTCCATTACATATTCCCTCAGTAACGAGCTGCCACTGATCATGTTTTCACAAGCGATTATATTTAAGGGTTGCGGATTTGTAGATAACCTTACCTTGATTCCTTCTGCCAATAAGCCTGCAATCGCTGGCAGGATGTTGGGCCCGATTGCCGTAGTCACTAAATCCGCTCGGGCAATAGCCTGGATTGCTTGGTCAGCTTGTGTAAGGCTGTTGATGCCGCTGACATTCTCAACCCGCATCACTTTTTGCTCTCCTCCGACCATCGTAACTTCGTAGGCTCCTTTTTCGTTCATAGCATCAATGACTTTGCCGTTAACATCAATGAATATCGTTTCAAAACCAGAACTGTACAGTAAAGCCCCGATAAAACCACGCCCGATATTGCCTGCACCAAAATGAACTGCCTTCATTCAGCTCACCTCGCTAAAAAGGTCCATGATTTCTTGTTCTGATTTGGCATTGAGTATTTTTTCGATGTTTTCTTCCTCCGAACAAACAATGGCAATGTTGGACAGGATGGTGAGATGTTCATCCCCTTTGCCGGCGATACCAATCAGAATCTTAGCCATATTGCCTCCGCCAAAATCAACGCCTTCCTGAACAGTTACAACGGAAATACCAGTTTCCAAGACATTTTTTTTGGCATCTTCTGTGCCATGTGGAATTGCCAGGCTATTGCCCATAAATGTGGACGCCATTTTCTCCCGCTCCAGCATTTTTCCGATATAGCCTTCATCAACATAGCCGTTTCGCACCAAAATATCCCCGGTGAAACGAATGCTTTCTTCCATATCAGAAAGGGATGCATTCAATATAATGTTCTCTTTGGTCAAGACTTCTTTTGCCATAGATTACCACTCCCCTTAATTTCATTCAGTCAAGCAATTCATCCTCTTTTTAACCGCTCTACCAACTTGTCATACTCAGGGCTATTCATAAAATTCTCTACCGAGATATGCTCCGCTTCCGGATGCTGCGCTTTAGCACGAGGAGTTAAATCCTTATGGGTAATGACGACATCTGCATCTTTTGGCAATTCGCTGATTGAGGTATTTGATACTGGAATATCGATGTCCGCTTTCTTGAATTTATTTCTCAGCAACGAAGCTCCCATCGCACTTGACCCCATGCCGGCGTCGCAGGCAAATACAACTTTATGCACTTGGTCCGCATGCGTCTCAGTCGGCTCAGACGTCACAGCCGCTGCTTCCTGTTCAACCATATCTCCCGATTCAGGAGCGCTGCCGTCTTTCGCTGCTAAAAATCCAGCTGCAGAACTTTTTTTGCCCTTCATTTCTTCCATCTTACCAGTCGCTGCAGTCAAGTCTTCTTCCACGTCTTTTGTCGTTTTCAATATTATCGAAGCAATAGCGAATGAAACTGCGGCTGCAACGACTACGCCGGAGATGACTCCAAAATAGTTGCCTGGCGGTGTTAAAGCGAGATATGCGAAAATACTCCCGGGAGAAGGAGTCGCGACAAGCCCGGCGTCCAGAAGAACAAAAGTGAAGACGCCACTCATGCCTCCCCCGATCACTGCAAGAAGCAAAAGCGGTTTCATCAGGACGTAAGGAAAATAAATTTCATGGATACCTCCCAAAAACTGAATGATTGCTGCACCCGGCGCCGAACTCTTTGAAATTCCTTTGCCAAAAACACTGAATGCTAGCAACAATCCAAGACCCGGTCCCGGATTGGTTTCAAGCAGGAACAGAACCGATTTCCCTGCAGAAGCGGCTTGTTCAACTCCGAGGGGGCTAAGCAGTCCATGGTTGATGGCGTTATTCAGGAACAGAATTTTTGCAGGTTCAATGATAAGACTCGCAAGAGGCAGGAGCCCCATATCAACAATCGCTTCAACACCTCTCGCCAACGAATTGGTCAACCCGTTAACAATGGGGCCGACACCCAAAACGGAAATACCGGCTAGAATCGCCCCTAGAATCCCAGCTGAAAAGTTGTTGTAAAGCATTTCAAAACCGGCGCGAATGCCAGATAGGAACAACTCGTCAATTTTTTTCATTAAATAACCGGCAAGAGGTCCCATGATCATTGCACCGAGAAACATTGGAATATCTGCACCGACAATGACCCCCATGGTCGCCGTGGCCCCTAGAACACCACCGCGGAATCCATAAACAAGGCGTCCGCCTGTAAATCCGATCAATAAAGGCAATAGATAAGTGATCATTGGACCGACCAATTCAGCCAAAGCTTCATTAGGCAGCCAGCCGTCAGGTATAAACAAAGCAGTAATAAGTCCCCAAGCGATAAACGCACCGATATTCGGCATGATCATTCCGCTCAAATGGCTTCCAAAACGTTGGATCCTTGCACGATTTTTGCCTTCAGCCATGCAAATCACTTCCTTCTTCAGTTTTAGTTCACCGACGCTT
>DATHVY010000377.1:0-4467 GCA_035461045.1 Planococcus sp. (in: firmicutes) | reverse complement strand
GCTGTCTTTCGGCAGTTGGAAATTGTTCAACACAGCGCCGATGATCCGGCTGTTCGAAGATTCAATCGCTTCTTTCGCCTTCAGCGCCATTTCTTTCTCCGTGTGCCCTGAGTTGATGACGAGGATGGTGCCTTCGCATTTATTCGACAAGATCTGTCCATCTGTTACCGACAAGATCGGTGGTGCATCGAAAATCACCAGGTCATAAATTCCAGTCAACTGGAGGATCAACGCATCCATCGATTTGGATGACAGCAGTTCGGCCGGATTCGGCGGGATCGGACCGCAAGTCAACAAGTCGAGCCGCTCAACTGCCGTCGAATGGATCGCTTCTTCCGCTGTGGTCTGCCGTGTCAGTACGCTGGAAAGTCCGGTCGTATTGCCGGTATGGAAAGTGTAATGGGTCGTCGGTTTGCGCATATCGCCGTCAACCAACAGAACCCGCTTGCCTTCCTGTGCAAAAACCACCGCCAGGTTGGCCGCCGTCGTCGACTTCCCTTCGGATGGTGCCGCTGACGTGACCACCATTGTGCGGATGTCCGCATCCGGTGAGGAGAACGTGATATTCGTACGCAATGTACGGAACTGTTCAGCGACAAACGACCGCGGTGTTGTAAAGGCGATGAGTTTCCGCGCTGTCTGCTGGAGAACCTTTTTCTTTCTGGCCATTGCTTACCCCGCCCTTCTTCTGGATGATTTATCGTTATCTGGTCCAAGTTCCGCTTTTTCCACAATCGGTGAAACGACGCCGAGCAGCGGAATGCCGAGGATGTCTTCGATATCCTGCTGATCTTTAATCGTTGTATCCAGGTATTCCAGCAGAAACGCGATTCCGACGCCAAGCATCAATCCCACGACCGCCGCGATTGCCATATTGAGCATCGGGTTCGGTGCCACCGGTGCCGGGTTTTCACTCAATACCGCCGGCGACAGAATCGTGACGTTATCGACATTCATCAATTCCTGAATATTATTTTCGAAAACCGAAGCTGTCGTGTTGGCGATTTCCACTGCCATGGCCGGGTCTTCATCCTGTACCGTAATATTAACAATTTGTGATTGGTCTGCGTTGCTGACCGTAATTTTTGATGTCAGTTGGGCAGTAGAAAGTCCTGCTCCAATTTTTTCCACTACCTGATCGAGAATTGCCGGGCTCTTGATAATGCCGGAAGATGTATTGATCAATTGCAGGTCGGTCTGGATATTCTGGTTGGTCAATTGGCCGGTATCCTTCGGGCTCTGATTGACAAGAATTTCTGTCGATGTCTGGTAGACAGGCGTCAGGACAAGGAATGAGACAACACCGGCGATCGTGATTGCCAGGACCGTCAGTATTGCGATAAGGCCAAGACGCTTGCGGATCGTCTTAAAAAGATCCTGTAAACTGATAGTTTCTTCCATTTTAAATGATAGCTCCTTTTAGCACTTTTTATGAACAACTTACGCTATTATAGCATAATCTGCGACTATGTTAACTTCAAAATTATAAAAGATTCCTAGGCTAATAGGCTGATTTATGCTATCTTATGTTTATATATATTGTGTATTCGGAAGGAGCCATTATTGTTTTGAAAAACCTTAGCATCTTACTAATTATTGTCTTATGTGGAATTATCCTTGTTTTCAGCTATACCTCCTGGAAAGAGAAAATTTCAACTGCGGGCATGCCCGCCCAAACGACTGCGCCTGCCGTTCAGACCGATGAAGCAGCGGAACAGAACGATGAAACGGATGAAGCGGCGGAACAGCCAGTTGCTGATGGGGATGAAACGGCTGACATCGATCTGGAAGCTTTGACCGCCGGGATGGATGAACAGGTGCAGGAAGTGTTCTTCAATAGAAGGGACCAGGGAGAGAATGTCCAATTGCTGATTGTCGGGTCCGAAGCGATGGACTCCGGAGAGCCGGGCTACGGCGCACTCCTTTCCGACGCGCTGGATAGTGCTTATGGTGGGTTCGTCGAAACCGACACCCTGAGCTTTGACGGCACTTCCGAGGAATTTTTGCTCAGCGGTCCGCAACTCGCAACCGGCTATGACGTCGTGTTGCTGGAGCCCTTTACGTTGAAGAATAACGGGATTGTGGAAATTGAGGCGGAACAGCTTCATGTGCAGAATATCCTGGGTGAGGTGTTGAGCGCCGAAGGGGACGCCGTGCTGGTCCTGCATCCGCCGCAGCCGATTTACGGAGCCCAGTTCTACCAAACACAGGTGACGGCGCTCGAGGAATTTGCAGGAATCCAGGGATATGCCTATATTGACCACTGGCAGCAATGGCCTTCCACGGAAGATTTGACGCTCAAGGAATATTTGACAGAAGACAGCAATCCCAATAACACAGGTGCCGAAACGTGGGCGAATGCATTGATCGCTTATTTCACCGGCAGCTAATGGAGGAAACGATATGACAAGAAGCCAACAAAAGGCGAAGAAGAAAAAATGGCCATGGATCGTCGGGATTTTAGGGCTCATTGCAATCGGAGTCGGAATTTATCTATTCAGCATCTTTAACAGCTTCACGACTACATTGGACGAAATCCACGAACCGATCGACCGCCCCATTTCGGATATGCGCATCGATGAAGTGAAGCTCGATGAAAAGGATCCATTCTCGGTGCTGCTGCTTGGCGTCGATGAACGTGAAGGCGACCGCGGCCGTTCGGATACGATGGTCGTGCTGACGGTCAATCCGGAAGACGAGACAACGAAGATGGTGTCCATTCCGCGCGATACGTATACGGAGATTGTTGGACGCGGCACGATGGATAAGATCAACCACGCCTATGCGTTCGGCGGCATCGAGATGTCGATGGCATCGGTTGAGAACCTGTTGAATATTCCGATCGATTATGTCGTGCAGGTCAACATGGAGGGCTTCAAGGATATTGTCGATGCGGTTGACGGAGTCAACGTCAACAGCCCGATGGCTTTTGATGAGTTTTCATCCGGGGAGATCCATTTGAACGGCGATGAGGCTTTGGGTTATGTGCGCATGCGCAAACAGGATCCACGGGGCGATTTTGGCCGCCAGGACCGCCAGAAGCAGGTGATCCAGGGCATTATGCGTGAAGGCGCATCGGTCAACAGCCTGGTGAACTATAAGGATATTTTCACGGCGCTTGGCAGCAACGTGCGGACGAATATGGAGTTCAGTGAAATGAGAGAAGTCCAGAAGAATTACCGCGATGCGGTCGGCAAGGTTGACCAGCTTGTTGTGGAAGATGGCTACGGGGAAACGATTGATGGCATTTGGTATTATATGATGGATGAGAATGAGTTGAATGAGATCCAGACGACGTTGAAAGAGCATTTGAATTTGTAGGATATAACGATATTCCGCAAAACAGCCCCGCTTTCCTCGGGCTCGCGTCCAAGCCTCCTCGGACTTCGTCCTGCGGGGTCTCGGCCGTCTCGCTTTACCCTGGGAGTCGGGGCTGTTTTGCTCCATATCTTAGAGACTACTACTTAATACAAAATCTACCAGAGTGATGCAGTGTAAGTGCTGCATCACTCTTTTTTGTGTTTTTGTGGTTTTGGATACCCGGCAGAGCCCCTTTTTTCACCGGACAAAATAAAAAACTATCCCACCGGTCATTTTGCATGACACTCAGGGACAGTCCGTATAGGGTTGCAAAGCCGGAAAATTACTGCTCCAGTTTGCTGCTTTTTTCTATGTTCTGGTGCTTCATTGGACGCAGGTTGTATTCGTGGATAAAATGCAGCACTGCTTTGCGCGGAATGCCCAGCTCTCTTGCTGTGACAGACGGCCCTTCGTCCTGGGCGATGTAAAAATCACGGATCAGTTCTCCGATGCTTTGGTTATATTCTTTTTCCAATTTGTCTATGTATTGCTGATAAGGATGCATGTTCCCACCTCCTTTTCTAGTCATTTCCCACCATAAGGCCTTAGGACCTTTTTCTATATCTGAATATAAGTATAACGCTTCAAGTTCTACTTTACTAGGCGTTTTAGCATAATAAAAACGTAAATTTTTGATTTATTGATTGTATATTGATATCACTCTGTTTTATACTCATTTAAAGACCTTAATTTGTTGAAATATTCAGATTTTTAGTAATTGGGAATTAGTCCACTGATTTGCTGATTTTGAACGGATGCAATTTGAGTGCAGGGGGATGAGGCAATGATCGGTTCAAGGACCCTGAAACGGGTGAGGAATTATTTGGTGAAGAAAGCGGAAGTGGAACGGCATTACCTGACGGATGAACACCTGGTGTTTGAAATCAACCTGACGAATTTCCTGTTTTTCAAAGAGATCCATGTCGAGTTCTGGAACAACGAAGAAATCGTGCCTGTCGATTGTGAACTGACCGATAAAGATAACTTGAAATTTTTCATTCCCCTTTCTTTGCTTGCAACGATTGAAACGGGCGCCAAGGTCAAGGTGTTCATCAATCATAAGGCGGCGTGGCTGACGGAGCACCCTTCCTATAAGGAAGGCGATTT
>DATHVY010000376.1:0-2699 GCA_035461045.1 Planococcus sp. (in: firmicutes) | reverse complement strand
AATGACCTTGCGTCAACTCGCCTACCGTAATGTTCTGCGGAACCGGAGAAGCTATGCCGCTTTCTTTTTAGCGAGTGTGGTTTCTGTCATGGTGTTTTTCATCTATTCGATGTTCATTTTCCATCCGTTGTTTGACGAAGGGGACGGCCTCCAGCAACTGGCTATCCGTGGCATGTTCATTGCGGAAATAGTCCTTTATATTTTCACTTTGTTTTTCCTGTTTTATTCCATGAGTGCTTTTCTTCAGGCCCGTTCGAAAGAATTCGGCGTATTGATGCATCTCGGGATGACAAAAAACCAAGTGAAGAAACTGGTTTTTTTTGAAACCTCGATCATCGGATTGGTGTCCACCGCTGCTGGAATCAGTTTCGGTTTTGCCTTTTCCAAGTTTTTCTTTATGATCGCCAGGGAAATTTTGGTGTTGGACGCACTTCCACTTTATTTGTCGTGGAAACCATTCGCACTGACCATCGCGGCTTTCGCCAGTCTGTTCATCATCATTTCGCTGATCAGCGTAGCAATGATCCGGACGAGAAGCATTGTTAATCTTCTTCAAGGGTATTGGAAAACGCAGGAAATCACAAAATCCTCAAGGATCCTGGCTTTTACCGGATTGGCCTTAATGATTCTGGCTTATGTACTGGCTGCAACGGTTTCGGATGCGACGGTCTATACAATGTTATTGATCATTCCGCCCATAGCGACCGTGGGGACTTATTTGTTTTTTACCCATTCCCTTCATTTTCTTCTGAGTGCTTATAAAAAGAAGAAAAGCATCTATTGGCATAAGACGCGGCTGATTTCGCTTGCGGAAGCTTCGGTGAAACTGAAGGACAGCGCACAAATGTTTTTTATCGTCACAATTGTATCGACAGTGGCTTTTTTGACGGTCGGAACGCTGGCTTCGTTTACTTCTTATACAGGAGATTTTCGTGAATCAAACCCACTCGGCATGATTTATATTTCATTTGACGGCAATGCGGAAGAACAACGGCATGTTTCCGCTTTAACAGGTGAACTCGCGGAACATCAGCTTTCCTATGACCTTGTGCCATTAACAGTCAAAAGGCAGACATCGGCTTTAACTGGCAATGAAGTCGATATTTTGAAAGCTTCTGAATTCAATCGGCTGGCGAGGGCTATGGGCTTCGAGGCGTTGGAGCTGGAACCCGGAGCAGCAGAGTTTGTGCCTTATTCGCAGGAATCGCTGGAATTATTGGAATCTAGGGAAGTGGAGACGGCGCTGCTTGAAAGCGAAGTGCCTCTTTCGATCGTTTCGGTTTATCCGAATGTGATGTTCCCCATGCACACCTTGAATCTAAACAGCATTGTCGTGAGCGATGCAGATTTCGATGCAATCACAGAGCCTTTGGCCGGCTTGGAACAAAACGCTTCGACTTTCACTTATTATGCGTTTCATATTCCCCAATGGACTGAAACCAGTTTTATTGGAACTGAAATTTCAAGAACGATGAGTGAAGCGGTGTTGGCGGAGGAGTTTCAAAGTTTGAACTTCTTTTATGAAAATCCGGGAGAAGACTATCATTGGTTCAAATCCTCTTTTGCACTATTGCTCTTTATCGGCTTGATGGTAGCCGCTGTATTCTTGATGGCGGCAGGAAGTTTCATTTACTTTAAACTGTATACAGGTCTCGAGCGTGACCGAAAGCAATATCAATTGCTCGTCCGCCTGGGGATGACCGACAGGGAATTGGGGAAAATCATCAACCGACAGCTGATTCCTCAATTCTTCCTGCCCTGGGGAATCGCGCTCCTTCACAGCGCCTTTGCATTTATTTCACTTCAGATTGTTTGGGATGAGTTCGCCCAAATGTCGATTTGGCTGGAAATGAGTTTCGTGCTTGGCGGCTTTACCGCAGCGCAAGTGCTGTATTTCTTCCTGATCCGTTGGAGGTATGTCTCACATCTGCAGGCACCGTGATTTTCACGGTGCCTGTTGTATTGTCTGAACATTTATTTTATAATGAAAAGAGTGTTAATAATGAATGAGTATTCATTCAACGCGAAAGAGGGATGTCCAATGAGTTTAGTTCAACGTGTCCAAGAGATTTCTGTTCAAAACCCAAGCAAAGCGGCCTATACATTTATGGGGCGTGATACGTCATACGGAGAATTCGATCAATCGGTGGCGTTGTTTGCCGGAGCACTGCAAAAACTTGGTGTGAAAAAAGGCGATCATGTCGCGTTTCTTTTAAGCAATACACCGCATTTTATGATTTCCTTATATGCCACGATGCGCCTGGGAGCAACAGCTGTCCCGATTAACCCGATCTATACGCCAGATGAAATCGCTTACATCGTCAATAATAGTGATGCTAATGTAGTGATCGCATTAGATAAACTTTTGCCATTGATCGAGAAAGCGCATCAGGCATTGCCAAAAGTACAAACTTATGTAATTTGCGAGACAGAAGCGGATACAGGAGAAAAACTGGCACAGCTGCCTGAAGCTGTTAAAGGGAAAGTTCATGCCTTTATGGGCTTGATGGGCAGCGCGCCAGCTATCAGCCAACCCGTAGCGGTGGAAGACGATGATACGGCAGTTATTTTGTATACTTCCGGAACTACTGGAAAACCGAAAGGCGCCATGTTGACTCATCGCAACTTGTACTCAAACGCACGGGACATTGGTGAATACTTGCAAATGACGGCAGAAGATCGCGTCATTGCGACACTTC
>DATHVY010000375.1:0-3565 GCA_035461045.1 Planococcus sp. (in: firmicutes) | reverse complement strand
GGTGAGCATTCCATCACTGGCGCAAGCGGAGTTCGCCGAACTGGTGACAATCACAACAGAAGCGAGTGCCGTTCATCATGATAACCTGTTGAAACAACCGGAGAATTTCGGGGAAGATGTTCGATTTTTGCTCGAGGTCGGAGAAATGATGTCCGGCGTGGACTATATCCAGGCTCAGCAAATCCGGCGTAAACTGAGTAATGAGTTTGCAGAAGTGTTTAAGAAAGTGGATGTATTGATCACGCCGACCTTGCCTTTTTTGTCTCCAGGCATTGGCGAACAAACCGTCGATATAAACGGGCAGAGCCTGAGTTTTCTGGATGAAGTGATCCGTTTTACAGGTCCGGGCAATCTGACAGGCTTGCCGGCAATCAGCATCCCGTGCGGGGTCCGTGGTGGAATGCCGATAGGACTGCAGATCATGGGGCCGGCATTTGAAGAAGAGAAAGTGTTGAAAGCTGCCTTTATCATCGAAAAAATGAACTTGATGAAAGGGCACAAACCGTTTGGCAGCAGTAATTGAATACGAGACAGTAAAAAGGGGCCTCCATTTAAAATGGACGCCCCTTTTTACTATTTAAATCCCCTCAACAACTTCTTTTATGCTTTCTTTCAAAGTCTGCACTAAAAAATCAAAATCTTCATCTGTCAGGCTTAATGGAGGAGCCAATGTCAGAATGTTATTGAATCCTGCCACGGTATCCGCTGTTTTGCCGATGATGAGCCCTTGGGCTTTGCAGGTTTTGATGATATCTATAAGCAATTTCTCATCAGCAGGCTCTTTCGTTGCCTTGTCCTTCACCAGTTCAATCCCAATCAGCAGGCCTTTGCCCCGAACATCCCCGACAAATGGCAAATCTTTCAGTTCAACGAGTTCCCTCAGCATTTTGTCTCCAAGATTTTGGGAGCGTTCAACCAGGCCTTCCCGCTCCATGATTTCCATGTTTTTGAGTGCTGCTGCACAAGCTGCAGGATTTCCGCCAAACGTATTGATGTGGCGGAAATGGTCATGAGGATCATCGCCTTTGAACGCTTCGTATACATCCTTGCGGATCGCTGTCGCTGACAGGGGCAAATAGCCGCTCGTGATGCCTTTAGCCATGGTAATGATATCCGGTTGAACCCCGTAATGCATGAACCCGAACGGTTTGCCGGTTCTGCCGAAACCGCATATCACTTCATCCGCGATAAGCAATGCTCCATGCTTGTCGCAGATTTCCTTGACCTGTTTCATGTAATCTTTTCCCGGAATCAAAATTCCGCCACCCGTTATGATCGGTTCCATAATCACAGCTGCGACAGTGCGGCTGTTTTCCCATGTCATCATCCGGTCGATTTCATCCGCGCATTCATTGCTGAACTCTTCGGGCGTTTGGTGCGAAGGGCAGCGATAACTGTCTGGCGGAGTCACGTGAAGAAACCCGGATGCAAGCGGCTCATATTTGTACTTTCTTTGGGACTGGCCGGAAGCGGCAAGGGTCGCCAATGTATTGCCGTGATAAGAACGGTAGCGGGAAATGATTTTATGGCGATGCGGTTCGCCGGTTTGGTGAAAGAACTGCCGGACCACTTTGAATGCCGTTTCATTGGCTTCCGATCCGCTGTTGGAGAAGAAAATAACATAATCCCCACCGAGCCATTCATTCAGTCTGGCGGCTAGCTTGATGGCGGGAACATGGCTTTGTGTAAGTGGATAAGTGGGCATTTCGAGCATCTGCTGATGGGCAGCATCCGCGATTTCTTTACGGCCATATCCCGCATTGACGCACCAGATTCCCGACATGCCATCCAAATACCTGTTGCCCCGGATATCCGTGACCCAGGCGTTGTCTCCGCCTGTGACAATCATGGGCGGGGTTTCGCTGTGAGGTCTCATTGCGTGCCATAAATTTTCAGCATCCTGTTTTTCCAATTGAACGGCTTTGTTTGCATCAATCATCAATGTGGACTCCTTTCATGAAATAACTGCTTCTAAAATCAAATCTGACAGATTGCTTGCTAAAAGTCAAAAAAATCAGAAATATTTTCCAGTCTAACTATCTTTTTTTTATTGGTTGAAAAAGCCCGTGAGTGGTTAATATAACCTGCTTTCAGCGGTCTGTGTGAACACAAAGGTACCTTGAATAATTCATTAGAACTAAATAAACTGTTTCATTTGGACTGAATATATTGTATTATTCAAATAAGTATACGAAACAGGATATATTTTGAAGTTACTTACGCATGGCAGAAAACGGCTTACGGTTCAGTCTTCACGTTTTCAACTAACGCTAATGGAAAAGAGGTTGTAAATTGATGGATATTTATTTAGAGGAGAACTACGGGCGCTTGTACGAACCTATTGAAAAAGGGCAATGTGAGGTGTTCCGGTTTGAAAACGAATTGGGGTCAATCAGACACATGTTCATCAAGCGCGAAATACCTATCGATATAGATGGACAACGTTACTATGACCTTCTGACTCCATACGGATATGGCGGACCGATGATCCTTAATAGCACGGAATCTCATAAAACCGATTTGGTGAAAGCTTTTGAAAAGGAATTCCGGAAATATTGCACCGGGCAGAACATTGTTTCTGAATTTGTCAGGTTTCATCCGATGCTTTTGAATGCACCGGATTTCACCTCTTGTTATGAAACTGTTCTGCGGCGCAATACCACTGGCACGAATTTGAAAGACTATGAAGATCCCATTGTCCATGAATTTTCAAAGTCAAAACAGAAAAGTATCAAAAAAGCACTGCAAGCTGGCGTGGAGTATCGAATTACGAGAAACCCTGCTTGTTTGGAACAATTCAAAGAACTTTACTATAGTACAATGAAACGTAAAAATGCGGATTCCGTTTATTTTTTTGATGACACGTATTTTGATAATCTGTTGGAATATTTAGGGAACCACATTTTAATTGTAGAAGTGATCTATGACGGCCAGGTTATCGGGATGGGCCTTAACTTTGTTTATAACAAAACCATCCATATCCATTTATCCGGTACAATTCCTGAGTTTCATCATTTTTCTTCTGCTTTTATCCTGCGCTATGCCCTGGTCAGGTGGGGGAAAGAAAATGGGATGGAATTGATCCATGAAGGTGGAGGCAAGACCGGAGAGCCTGATGATCCGCTATATTTGTTTAAAAAGCAATTTGGCAAAAACACGGAATTCGAGTTTTACGTTGGCTACAAAATATGGAACCCGGAAGTTTATAGTCAGTTATGCATTGCGACTCGGACGGATTCGTATTTGGATTCTTTCCCTGCTTATCGCAAAGAAGTGAAAGAAGAAAGTGATTTACTGGTTAAGAGCACTGGGAACTGAAGCTGATGAGATTCTAATATAAGACAGCCTGCCCCTTGAATCATTGGAGCAGGCTGATTTATATCAGTTCACAGTTTGTATCTCCAAATGAGTCAAAAATAATCGATTAAATTCAGTTTTTTCAGTTAAAATTAACCTAGATTTTTAAAGAAGTTCAAACTTAAAGGATGTGTCCTGAGTGGAAGACAAAATTAGTGTCATCATACCCGTTTACAATGTAGAAGATTATTTGGTGAAGTGTGTTGAC
>DATHVY010000374.1:0-4071 GCA_035461045.1 Planococcus sp. (in: firmicutes) | reverse complement strand
CAAATATGTTGATGAAGTGATTGCTGAAGACACATGGGATCAAAAAGCCGAAGACATCAAATCCCATCATGTGGACTTGTTTGTCATGGGTTCTGACTGGGAAGGTAAATTCGATGAGCTGAAAGAACATTGCGAAGTGATCTATTTGCCGCGTACCGATGGCATTTCAACCACTAAGATCAAAAAAGACCTGTTGAACCAGCAATGATCAAGGAATTGTTCATCACCCTTTATCTTTTCGCAGTCCGAATCACGTTCACTTTATTCAAACTACTACCATTAAAGAACAAAACGGTTTTCCTCTCCACCTTTGGGGACAACGCGTATTACCTGGCACAGCAGCTGACTGCATCCTCCAATCAAGAGCTGGTGTTTTTAAACAAGGCACGCTGCAAGATCGACTTTTCCACCCTGCCAGGCAATCCAGAGCGCATCTACTCGTTTGAACCGAAGAATTTAAAGGATTTTATCATTTCGATTTACCATCTCGCTACCGCAAAATACCTTTTTATCGATAATTATTATGGCGAACTGGCGGCCATGGACTTTCGGAATGAAACAAAATGCGTTCAATTATGGCACGCTATCGGAGCCATTAAGAAATTCGGCTGGGCTGACCCTGAAACGCTTACCCGAAAAGGACGTTCTCAAAAGCGTTTTCAACAAGTTTACAATAAATTCCAATATATACCCGTGAATTCAAGGCAAATGGCCAGTATCTTCACTGATGCGCTGCATTTGGAAGAAAACCGTTTTCTCTTCACGGGCGTTCCCCAAACCGACTTTTATTTCGACCCGGTGCGGGTTGCCGAATCGAAAGCAAAAGTACTCGCGGCCTATCCCGAAATTCAGGGAAAGACGGTAATTCTTTACGCGCCGACCTATCGGAAAGACGCACAAGATCATGCCGGCATCGAATTGGACGTTGACCTCATGCTGGAAAAGCTTGATGAAAGATATCTGCTTCTCATCAGGTTGCATCCTTCTATAAAAAACACTTTGGAATCAGCCGGAAACCCAAGAGTTATTTTAGCCAATGATTATCCCAGCGTAAACGAGTTGTTGTTGGTCACCGATATCTTGATCACGGACTACTCATCCATTCCGTTTGAGTTTTCGCTCTTGCGCAAAAAGATGATTTTCTTCACCTACGACATGGAAAGATATAGCCGGACAAACGGTCTATGGGCCGTTAACGACCTTTATTTTCCCGGACCATTCGCCACCTCCACTTCGGAAGTGCTCGATCACATCATCGATCCCGTCGTCGACTTGGAAAGAATCGACCGATTCCAAAAGCACTGGAACACCTTTGCCAACGGAAACTCAACTTCCTCTCTTATCCATGCAATTTATGATACTCAAGACCTTTAAAAGGCAGCCCTTAAAACAAGGGCTGCCTTTTATTAATCTTTCCATTCAATACGTTCAATCGGGAGTTGGATGTCTTCGGTGAACAATAAGGCTTCCTGATGATTGAGGATTTTTTGGCCATCCAGTTTACTGATGTCAAACTCGGCGTATAATTTGGAAATGCCTGCATTGAAAACAACATTGACTACTGATGGAGAAATCAGGAAACCATCCAAAGAAAGGTGGATCTTATCAACTTTTTCGATAAAGGAAAGGTATTTCGTATTAAACTCGAAGGAAGTTCGCAATAAATCCTTTTCAACTCGGAATACACTGCCGGCAATGGATATCCCATCACGGATATTTTCAAGTTTGCGCAGCTCCAATGAGAATGAACCCACCGTATTTTTGCACGGTGTGGCTTCGATATAGGCATCTTTGAATGCGTCGTATATAAAATATGGCATGGACACGAAATAAGTATCATCAATGCCCATTGGGGCTTCTGCGGTAAAATCCCCTACTTTGCTGACCAGGCTAAAGTCGAAATCGGAAAAATTCGTCATGTGCGAGACAAAAGGCAAATCGATTTCAGCGTGGAAGTAACTTTGATTTTCTTTGCCTTCGGGCACTTGAAGCATCGGAAATGATTCGTCATCTGATAACAGGCCTTCTTTTACTTTCACACGGTACACTTCGCCATCATTTCGATTGATGACTTTCAATGATAAAGCCTGACGTTCAGGGGAGAGCCTGGAATGATATTTATGCCCCTCCACAAACAACGAACTATTGGCGATATAAGCTTTAAAAACCCTTGGAACGAGAACGTTATAACCGGTGAACGTGATGGCTTCGTCCATCGCAATCTTATAGGCCAGTTCGTTTTCCGGATACAGCCCTCCTTCCCTGATGACCAAATCCCGTTGCAATTCTTCAAACCTTGTATAATCTTGATAGTCACTTAAACAATCCTTCTCTAAGATACGATATTTGATTTTTTGGACTGGAGTGAACAGTGAGTAATATCCCTGTGGATGATAATCTGCCGCCAAAATGCTTAAATCCCTGAAATTCTCTATTTTCTCGCTGATGGGAATTCTTCGGTTCACTTCTTCCAGTACTTCCGTGTCCAATAGTCGCTCCCAATAATGATACAAACCTTTCTTGATCGACTTCTCCTCTCTGTCGAGCTTAGCGATGATTTCAAAGGTTCTTTTTATGGATTGATGAATTTGGTCAAAGGAGAATTCCTGCCTTGTCAGGGAAATCGCCTTTCCTGATTCTGTAATGTAGTAGCAATCGTAATCTTTCACTAGGCCAATTCCTGTGGAACAAATGTAAGCAGGAGCCGTTAATGCGTGGTCTTCTCCCAAATTGGTGTGTTCCACAAAACGCAGCTTCTGAGTTCTTAGCAACGAGACTTTAAATAGTTTGTGCGCGTTTAAAGACGCCATAACATTTGAGCCGAAAAACGTGAAAAATTCCGGGTTTCTTTTAAAGACTTCACTGTCAGGCTCTTCATCCATGGCTTTATATTTGCCGATGACAATATCACAGAAATGTTTCTCCGCGATAGCCACCATCCGCTCCAAAGCTTCTTCCCCAAGGTAATCGGTCGGGTCGACAAAAAATATGTATTCGCCTTTGGCTTTGTCCAGCGCTTTGTTTCTGGGGCCTCCCGGGGCACCGGAATATTTTTGATGGATCACTTTTAAATTGCTGTTTTCACTCTCATATCGGTCCAGTATTTTTCTGCTATTGTCGGTGGATCCATTATTCACCAGGATCACTTCAATGGAATGCTGGTCAATCGTTTGTCCCAACACGCTGTCAATGCACCTTTCCATCGTTTCTGCATTGTTATATATCGGAATTGCAACTGTCACTTTGATCAAAATCTGTTCACCCTTCCTATTCCGCGGTGCTATAGTGTTGAATACTCCGTTACCCCTTCATTCCCTACCTGCTCGGCACCGCAAACTTGTTGAAGTGGATTTTTTGCGATTGACTGCTTCGCACGTCTGCATAAAAAAACATCCGCAATCAGCCATTGTACCTTTCGACTGTGCGGATGTCCGATTCATTGCTTCTATCATTCACCAGCGGCTTACAGATAGCTGTACAAGGCTGTCTCATCGTCATTCTTTTTCAGGCGATGGAAACCATTTTTCCGATAATAAGATTGTGCGCGCTTGACTTCAGACTCAGAACGGGCTGACCCGTAATTCGGAATCATGACCAATATCTCAACGTTCAGATGCTTGAGCTCATCAATGAGCTTTTTAGTGAAAGCATCACCGATTCCCTCTCCTCTTTTACCCTCGACTACCGTTAGTTCATGGCATACTGCAACTAGACCAAATACGTCCTCGATTCCGTGGATATATTTCAATTCTTCACAAACCGAGCTCACTTTCTCAGAAATTCCGTCTGCATACATAACTACTGCTTCCATTGATGTGGCTAAAGGATTGAACAAACATAAAGTAGCGTAGCCAACTTCAGTCTGCGGGAGACTGTCCTCCGCTTCTTCCTCGGTTAGGAGGCATGAAGCGCGGCAATAGAACAAATCTGTGCCCTTTTTCAATTCCAGATGGTATTTTATTGCTAAATCATCTTCATATATCATGATATCATCCTCCTTAGAAAGCATGACTTGATATATATTACTTCTATAAAATTATTAATTACCCTTTATTATTATCAGAATATTTC
>DATHVY010000373.1:0-2113 GCA_035461045.1 Planococcus sp. (in: firmicutes) | reverse complement strand
GCCGTCTCGTAAAGCAGTTGCCCCACAGCAATCGGCTCCCGCTGAAAGCGATAGAAATCCTCCTGCAAATGGTTCAGTTCCACCAAATCGGACAACAATTTTTTTAATCGCTGCACTTCCAATTCGATGGTTTCCAAATACTGCTGTTCCTCCTCTGGCGTTGCGTACAGGCCGTTTTTCACGATCTCGGCGTAGCCCATAATATACGTGAGCGGCGTTCTGAGCTCGTGAACAACACTGGATAGAAACTCCCTTTTTTGTTCTTCTTGATGCTGCAATGCGGCACTCATCTCGTTAAAAGCCACTGACATTTGGCCAATTTCATCCATTTGGCTGACGGTCAATCGGTTTGTGTAATTGCCGGCCGAAACCTCCCTGGACATTTCCTGTAGTGAAAACAGGGGTTTAAACAGCGATTTGCGAATGCGATTGATCAAATAAGCGGTGCCCAAAAAGAATAGGATTCCGCCTACAACAAGGACGGGAATGCTGCTGCCGAAAACCTGCGATAACCCCGCCAACGGAACGTAGATGAAAATATATCCAATGGCCCTGTCGCCGTCTGTAATCGGGTAAATCGCGCCCATGACTTCTCTTTGGAAATTCTCCACATACCCTTCCTTCATGATCGGGGCTCCGCTCTCCAAAATGGCCTGGTCGCCTTCAGCCAGTAAGCTTTCTTGCCCGATTTCAAAAGGGAACGAATCATTGAGCTCCTCCAGCTCGTTGACAACAATCACTTCATAGTCGGAAACCACGTTGTACCAGTGAATCTTTTCAATAATGTCATCGGTCAATTCGCCATAATGGTAGTGGGCAGCTGTCCGTTGCCCCTGGGTTTCGACCGACTCCCGAATGGTGTTCAAATATAAATCCTTATAAAGAAAGTGGAGAAACCCAAAAGCGAAAATCATCGAAAAAGCCATGCTGCCAACCAGCAGCAAGACGTTCTTCTCGCCAAAATCCAGTTTGATCTTTTTCAATTGCTACACCTCTAGTTTGTATCCGATTCCCCAGACAGTCTTGATGACCGTTCCTTTTTCACCGATCTTCATTCGCAATGTTTTAATATGGGTATCGACAGTCCGTTCTGTCCCGCCATAGTCCATGCCCCATACCATCTCCATCAATGTTCCCCGGGACATCACGTTGTTTTTATGCTGCATGAGTACCGCCAGCAGCTGAAACTCTTTCATTGTCAACAGAATCTCACGGTCTGCTACATAGGCGCTATGGTTGCGCTGATCCAATGAAAACGGACCTGCTTTGATCCACTGTGATTTGGGTTGGGCTGGGTTCGCCCGTCTTAACACGGTTTCAATGCGTGCCATCAATTCCGCAGAATTGAACGGTTTCGATAGATAGTCGTCCGCCCCCAACTTCAAGCCTTTGACTTTATCCCATTCTTCTCCCTTTGCAGAAAGAAAGATAATCGGCACATCCATTGTTTTTCTGATTTCCTCTACGAGCGCGTAGCCATCCATGAACGGCATCATGACGTCGATCAAGACAAGATCCGGGGACGTCTTCTCAATGAGCCGCAATGCATCCAGCCCGTTCGAAGCTTCAACCACTCCATAGCCTTCCGCAGTCAAAAACGAACGAATCAGGGTCCTCATATTCAGTTCATCATCCACTATTAATATCTTTTGCCTGTTCATCGTTTCTCCTCATTTCAACTCCCATCTATATTAACAAATTTCTGTGAAGAAATTGTGAGATTTGAACTTCGGGAAGGGTGAAACATTCCGTGGACAAAAAGAAAAAACCCTCAAAATTGGGGTTTCTTCATCATGCGTCGATTTTGGCCGTGAGACGGTGCATCACTTGCTGGACAGTTGAAAAAGTCAGGAGCGATTGATCATAGTCTTGGATTTTGACGATTTCAAGGGCTGTTTTCGGATTAATGCCGGTGATGTACAGTTTGCTTCCCATCAGACGCAACACATCTTGAATCATCATCAATTTCACGTACAGGAATTCTTTCTCCCAAATCACGCCTGTCACATCAATAATGATGTGCTCGGTGCTCGTGTCCTGAACAAAGAAACTCAGTTTTGAAGTCAGGAGCGAGAACCGCCGATTCGTCATGGTCCCGACCAGTGCGACGGCT
>DATHVY010000372.1:0-2366 GCA_035461045.1 Planococcus sp. (in: firmicutes) | reverse complement strand
GTGTCAACGGAAGGGTAATATGGTGGCTGTGTATCGGATTCGACGAACATGAGCCACAGATCGAACGCTTTCGCCAGTTCTTCTGCCTCTTCGGCCGTTTCTCCAACAATCGCAAAAACTGCGATGGCGACTTCCGATTTCTGTTGCAGCTTGGATGGCTGGAAATCCTGGCGGTAAGCGGCGACGGTTTCGATGCCTTTTGTCGAGGGCCTGGCAAAATGGGCATAGGCGAACGCTGTGCCTTGTTTGGCCGCAATCTCCGCTCCTTCGCCCCCGGTGCCGAGCATCCACAGATCCGGAGCTGTATCCGTAATCGGTGTGGCCTTCAGTTCCTGGAAACGGTGTTCGCTTTCCGTATCGTCCGTAAAGAATTTCTGCAGGTCCTTTACTTGCTGAAGATAAGAGCTTCGGATGCCTCTCGACTCGTTCAAGGCCTGGTTGACGATCCGGTAGCTCGGTGAACGGCCGATGCCAAGGTCAATTCGTCCCGGATGCAGCGCCTCGAGCAGCCTGAAATTCTCCGCCACTTTATAAGCGCTGTAATGCGGCAGCATCACGCCGCCAGAACCGATCCGAATGGTGTCGGTTTGGGAGGCAAGATGCATCATCAGCATTTCCGGTGAGCTTCCGGCGACCGAAAACACTTGATGATGTTCCGACACCCAGAACCTGTGATAACCCAGCCGCTCTGCCAACTTCGCCAGTTCGACTGTCTGCAGCAGCGCTTCACGCCCTGTCTCCCCCTCATCGATTGGGGAATAATCGAGGATGTTCAATGAAAACATGGTGTTCCTCCTGTCTCTTTCCGGTTGTTAACAGTTTACCACGGGGGCTCCTGGGAGAAAGTAGAGAGGCTTCACTCTCTGGATATCCTTTTCCATTTGTCGAAAAAAATACCCCTTTAGTCCCTTTCAATTCTCCGAACATCTTTTTAGGATAGAGGTATAGAAAAACTGACAGAAAGCCATCTGCAGCCACGTGACTCATTCCAATTACGAGGAGGAATCACAATGTCAGTAAACAAGCGATCCAGTAACGCCTTTACACGGATTGAAGGAACGGATTTGATAATGGAACGTTTTTTCCTTGCCCCGCAGGAACTGGTTTATTCAGCGTATACAGAACCTGATCATATCCGAAACTGGTGGGGACCATTCGGTTGGACGACGACCAATTATCAGATGGATGTGCGGCCGGGAGGCATCTGGCATTATTGCATGCGGTCAGATGATGGCGAAGAAGCCTGGGGAAAAGCAATTTACCGGGAGGTCGAGCCGTTCTCACGGCTGGTCTACCTTGACAGCTTTTCCGATGAAAACGGCAACGACGCCGAGGACTTCCCCAGCATGCTCACAGCCACAGAATTCATTAAAGAAGGAAACGGCACCCGTATCGTCAGCCGAACTCAGTTTGATTCGGAAGAAGACTTGAAAAAGGTAATGGACATGGAGGCCGTTGAAGGAATGACCCAAACCTTCAATCGCCTGGAAGGATATTTGAGCGACCAATAACCCTCTGGAATAAAAACAGCACCGCTTCCGAGTTGATGGAAGCGGTGCTGTTTATCTTTTATTCCCCGCGGGGTTCTTTTGGCGGTTGGCACGTGTCGCATTTGCGCTGGTTGTTTTTGTTGAACTTCGTGAATGTTTTTTCAAAGTTGTTGCCGCATGCACATTTAAATAGCAACTTTTGTGAAAAGCCGTGGTATTCCGTCGACAGCAATTTGCTGTCTGAGTTTTTCGCTACAAAAAGTCTGATTTTATCGATCGTCCATCGTTTATTCATTTATTAGCACCTCTATAGTTTATTGGTAGGAGAACTTGCCCTATTCCTTCGATCATCCTAAGTTCCTCATTATAGCACGGAAGGGCTGGGATGCAGATCAAATCGCACTTTTTTCTTCTGGTTTAGATGAATCCGGCTATAATCTGTTTGAAGTGAATCAGATCGCTTCATAATGCGCCAATCCTTAAATCGAATAGGGTCAAAAGCGTTGAAAAAACGCCTGAAAGAGTACTCCATTCTCCTTTTTCGACTGGTGTTTCATTTTATGATCGTTTAAAACTTTTTATGATCGCTCAAAAGTTTTTATGCTCGTTCAGATGAGTTTATGATCGCTCAAAACTTTTTATGCTCGCTCAGCAAGATTTATGATCGTTCAGGAAAAATGTCCTCGGATGGCTCGCATCTCCACGATCAAAAACGTCGCCCCGATTCCGGGCGACGCCAAGAACTTCCAAAAGGAAACTTTTCGCTCGCGAAAAGTTCCTTATTCGGTTGAAGGAAGCCATTCGCGGGCGAATGGCTTCTGATCTGGACATAAAAAAGGCGTATCTTTCTTATGTCGGGGTCGATCGTCAGGAAAT
>DATHVY010000371.1:0-3816 GCA_035461045.1 Planococcus sp. (in: firmicutes) | reverse complement strand
CGCGAAATTTCGTGAGTACTTAGGAGAAAACTTTGTCATTACCCGTGGCCTTGATCAATGCTTATTTGGATACACAATGGAAGAATGGAAAAAGATTGAAGATAAACTTAAAGAACTTCCGGTTACAAAAAAAGATGCCAGAGCTTTTACAAGGTTCTTTTTCTCAGGAGCGGTTGAAGTCGAGCTTGATAAACAAGGGCGTATCAATATTCCATCTACCTTGGTATCCTATGCGAATCTTGAAAAAGAATGTGTCGTCTTAGGTGTGTCCAATCGTTTTGAAATATGGGCAAAAGACTCCTGGGAGCAATATTTTACGGAATCTGAGGATTCGTTTAACGATATCGCAGAAAATTTAGTGGACTTTGATTTATAAGATCGAACGGAGGAAATGTTTTGTTCAATCACACCACGGTTTTGCTGAAAGAAACGGTCGACGGGCTCAATATCCGTCCAGATGGCATTTATGTCGACTGCACACTTGGCGGAGCTGGCCACAGCGAATACCTTGTACAGCAGCTGTCCGAAAAAGGCCACCTGTTCTGTTTTGATCAGGACCAGACAGCAATCGAGCATGCCAAAGAGCAGCTGCAAAACCATTTAAGTAAAATCACATTCATTCATGCAAATTTCAAAAACATAAAAGAAGAGCTGGCCGAACGGGGAATCGACAAAGTTGATGGAATCCTCTATGACTTGGGAGTTTCGTCTCCTCAACTTGATACGCCGGAAAGAGGCTTCAGCTACCATAATGATGCTCCACTCGATATGCGAATGGATCAAACAGCCGATTTAAGCGCTTACCATGTTGTAAACGAGTGGCCTTACGAAGATTTGATCAGAATCTTTTACCGCTACGGCGAAGAAAAGTTCTCCAAACAAATCGCCCGCAAAATAGAAGCTGCAAGAGCGATTCATCCGATTGAGACTACCGGACAATTGGTGGATTGCATCAAAGACGGGATTCCCGCATTCGCAAGACGTAAGGGCGGTCATCCTGCCAAAAGAGTTTTCCAGGCGATCCGTATCGCAGTCAACGACGAGTTGGGTTCTGCAGAAACATCGCTTCAAGACGCGATTAAACTGTTGAAAATAGGCGGAAGAATCAGTGTCATCACTTTTCACTCCTTGGAAGACAGGTTATGCAAAACGATTTTCAAGGAAGCAGCTTCGCTTCCGGATATACCCCCAAACATGCCGATGATTCCGGCTGGGATGGAACCGATATTAAAATTGGTCACCCGAAAACCGATTCTTCCTTCTGCTGAAGAATTGGAAGTTAATAACCGCTCCAGATCAGCTAAATTGAGAATTGCAGAAAAAATAAACGAGTAAAGGACGTGTTCATATGGCGTTGAATGCTGCTAGAAAAGAGATATACATCCAACAGCCGGCCGTTCCTCATAATCCGAGTCGGCTACCGGTTAAAAAAAGAAATAAAATCACCAAAGGTGAAAAAATACTCTATATGTCTTTCGTGGCCGCTTTTGTCTTATCCGCGCTGTTAGTGCTTCAAAATCAAGCCGCGATTCAGGCTTCCACTCAAGAAATCCAGACGATTGAAATTTCAATCAGTGAAAAAATGAATCAGAACACAGATTTATCGGTACAAGTGGGGGAACTATCTACATATGAGCGCATTTGGTCAAAAGCGAAAGAGCTTGGTCTAAAATTAAATGAGCAAAATGTAAAGGTAGTGCCTGGACGATGAAAAAAAAGTTTCGATTTCAATGGGGAGCCTTTCTGCTATTTGTTCTATTTGCAGGGCTCTTTTTCATTTTGTTGGCTAGAATAGTGACGATACAAGCCACCGGAGAAGTAGAGGGACAGGAACTTGCAGCGCGCGCTGCTGCCAAATATAGCCAGGAAGAAGTCTTAACCGCCAAGCGCGGCCGGATTCTTGACCGGAATGGTGAAGTTATTGCGGAAGATACGCTAACTTACCGAATGGTGGCGGTTGTAGATGAGTCCGCGACACAAAATCCGGACAGGCCGAGGCATGTGACCGATACGGATCAAACAGCTGAAATTCTGTCAGGATATTTGGACAGTTCCAAGGAGGTCCTTGTGAACACGCTGGATAGCGGGGTTTCAAATAATCGCTATCAAGTGGAGTTCGGCAACCAAGGACGTGAAATCAGCCATACTGTTATGCAACAAATTCAAGAAGAAGAACTTCCTGGTATCCTATTTGTGCGTGACCTGAAACGGTTATATCCGAATGGAATATTCGCCTCCCATTTAATTGGATTTGCCTTAAAAGAAGAGCTGGAAGATGGGCAAATGGTAACGAAAGGAAAAATGGGTCTTGAAGCAATCCATGACGAAGTGTTAACTGGGAAGAACGGCAAAATGGAGTTTAACACGGACAAATGGGGATATTTGCTGCCAAATAACGAATCTGCGGTAGTTCCTGCTGTGGATGGAGCGGATGTTCAGTTAACATTGGACAAGACACTGCAAAACTTCTTGGAAGATGCCATGTCCAGTGTGCAGGAGGAATACTCTCCGAGCCGGATCATTGCTATGGTTGCAGATCCTGAAACTGGAGAAATATTGGCGATGTCCCAGCGGCCGTCATTTAATCCAAACACCCGTGAAGGCTTGTCTGACAATTGGTTGAATGAAAGCATAGAGTTAACGATAGAACCCGGTTCTCCTATCAAAATGTTCACGTTGGCGGCGGCGATCGAAGAAGGAAAATGGGATCCGGACGCTCTTTATGATTCTGGTTCTTATACGCTGTATGACCGGACGATTCGCGATCATAACCGCGATGGATGGGGAAGCATCAGCTTTTTGGAAGGGTTCCAGCGGTCTTCGAATACATCCATGGCATATTTGCTTGAGCGGCTTGGAGCCGATACGTTTATGGAATACCATGAAGCGTTCGGCTTCGGAGAAAAAACCGGCATCGATTTGCCTAATGAATCTGCAGGCAGAATACTTGATGACTACGCAATTGAAAAATTGACGAATACGTATGGTCAAGGTTCAACTGTGACGCCAGTCCAAATGATGCAGGCGGCTTCGGCAATAGCAAATGATGGAGTTATGATGAGACCATATGTGATCGACCAGATTATAAACCCTGACACGAATGAAGTGAGCCATAGAAGTGAACCAGAAGAAGCGGGACAGCCGATATCAGCTGATACTGCGCAGCAAGTGCTGGACATACTGGCTTCAACGGTCACTGCAGAAACAGGGTCGGCCAAAAGGTTTGCCTTGCAGGATTACACGGTGGCCGGCAAAACCGGTACAGCGCAAATTCCGGGAGAAGATGGACGTTATATGACCGGCAGAGATAATTACCTCTATTCCTTTTTAGGCATGGCCCCTGCTGAAGATCCGGAGTTATTGATATACATCGGAGTACAGCAGCCAGAGCTTCCAGGGGATGAGTACGGTTCAGAACCCGTAGCAAAAATCTTCACTTCCGTTATGGAAAATGGGCTTAAATACTTGAATATTGAGCCTGAAAACTTAGAGTCCGCATCCAGCTTGACGTTGGAGGACTACACGGGAAGAACGTTTGCCGAAGTGGAGTCGGAACTGAATGAAATAGGACTGAATGCTGTGGCTACAGGTGATGGACCAGAGATTGAGGCTCAATATCCTGCAGTTGGGGAATTAGTCATCAGCGGCAATACGGTTCAATTCAAAACATCTGGTGACGCCGTTTTGCCGGACTTCTCGGGGTGGTCCAAACGTGATTTGCTCGCTTACCAATCTTTGAGTGGCTTGTCTCTGGAAATCGCGGGCCAGGGTTTTGCTTCAGAGCAGAGTGTTTCTCCTGGAGAAATACTTGCAGAA